>JAAFHD010000005.1 GCA_013298245.1 Alphaproteobacteria bacterium | reverse complement strand
TGTTCGGGGCTGGGCGGCAGCAGGGAAAGCCGCGCCGTGGTGATGGTGCGCGGCGCGCGGAACAGCGGCGCGGTCATGACAATTCCCACGCCTCGCCGGTCCAGGTGGCGAAGCCGGTGGCGATGCGGGCGTCGGGCCGCGCGGCGTGCAGGGCGCGGAACAACCCGTCCGGGCTGCCGGGCTTGGGCCAGCGCGCGGGCATGGCACCCACGCGCACCAGCACGCCCGCGATCACTTGCGCGCAATTGCCGCCGATGGCCAGGAACAAGGGCGGACGGGCCGCGACGTCCGCCCAGGCGGCGCGGAAATCAGCGGCCGCCGCGGCACCCACCGGCACGATGCAGAAGGTGGTCGGGCAGCGGCGCGCGCGGGCTTCATCGGCGTCCACATATTCGGGGCGGTCGCGGCGCAGTGCGTCGACATCGCGCACCATGCCCGGGGCGATGATGGCAAGCCGCCGGTCGCGCCTGGTGCGCGCGTAATAGCCCAGCGGTTCGCCACCCGGCAGGATGGCATCGGCATGCCCGCCTTCATCCGTGCTGCGGATGGCAGGGCCTGCCTTGTAGCGGCAGGCGATGCCCAGTTCATCCGGGCCGACGCGGAACTCCATCAGCGCGTCAGGGGCCGATACTTGATCCGGTGCGGCTGGTCGGCCGCGGCACCCAGGCGGCGCTTCTTGTCGGCTTCATAGGCCTGGAAATTGCCTTCGAACCACTCGACATGGCTGTCGCCCTCGAAGGCCAGGATATGCGTGGCCAGGCGGTCCAGGAACCAGCGATCGTGGCTGATGATGACCGCACAGCCGGCGAAATCCATCAGCGATTCTTCCAGCGCGCGCAGCGTGTCCACGTCCAGGTCGTTGGTCGGTTCGTCCAGCAGCAGGACGTTGTGTTCGCGCTTCAACATTTTCGCCAGGTGCACGCGGTTGCGCTCACCGCCCGAGAGCACGCCCACGCGCTTCTGCTGGTCCGCACCCTTGAAGTTGAAGGCGGCCACATAGGCGCGGCTGGGCACGGTGCGCTTGCCGACCGTGATCACATCCATCCCGTCGGAGATTTCCTCCCAGACGGTCTTGGTGTCATCCAGGCTGTCGCGCGACTGGTCCACATAGCCCAGCTTCACGCTGTCACCGACGATCAGCTTGCCGTCATCGGGGGTGTCGACGCCGGTGATCATCTTAAACAGCGTGGTCTTGCCCGCACCATTGGGGCCGATGATGCCGACAATGCCGCCAGGCGGCAGCTTGAAGTCAAGATCGTCGATCAGCAGCTTGTTGCCGTAGCCCTTGCGCAGGTTTTCCGCGACGATGACGACGTTGCCAAGCCGCGGTGCGGGCGGGATGACGATCTCGGTCGGGTCGGGGGATTTTTCCTCGCTGCGGCGCACCAGGTCTTCGTATGCGGTGATGCGCGCCTTGGATTTCGCCTGGCGGGCGGCGGGGCTGCGGCCCATCCATTCCTGTTCGGCGGCCAGCTGCTTCTGGCGTGCCGATTCCTCGCGCTCTTCCTGCGCCAGGCGCTTGCGCTTCTGGTCCAGATACGCCGAGTAGTTGCCCTGGTAGGGGAAGCCGCGGCCGCGATCGACTTCCAGAATCCAGTTGGTCACATTGTCCAGGAAGTAGCGGTCGTGGGTGACGACCAGCACCGCGCCCTGGTAGTCGCGCAGCGTGGTTTCCAGCCACGACACGCTCTCGGCGTCCAGGTGGTTGGTGGGTTCGTCCAACAGCAGCATGCCGGGCTTTTCCAGCAGCAGCTTGCACAGCGCGACGCGCCGGCGTTCGCCACCCGAAAGATTGGTCACCGGCAAATCCGGCGCCGGGCAACGCAGCGCGTCCAGCGCGATTTCCACCGTGCGTTCCAGTTCCCAGCCATTGGCGGCGTCGATGCGTTCCTGCAATTCGGCCTGTTCGCCGAGCAGGGTGTTCATCTCCTCCTCGCTCATCTCGTTCGCGAAGGCTTCGGAGATTTCGTTGAAGCGGCGCAGATCCGACTTGAGCGAGGCGAAGGCCTCCTCGACATTCTCGCCCACCGTCAGGTCGGGGTTGAGGTGCGGTTCCTGCGGCAGATAGCCCACGCGGATGCCCTCGGCCGCCCAGGCCTCGCCGCCATATTCCTTGTCGAGCCCGGCCATGATCTTCAGCAGCGTGGACTTGCCCGCACCATTCGGCCCCAGCACGCCGATCTTCGCATCCGGCAGGAAGGACAGGGTGATGCCTTTGAACACCTCACGCCCGCCGGGATACGACTTGGTCAGATCCTTCATCACATAGACATACTGGTAGGCGGGCATGGCGCTGCGTCCTGGAAGTGGGGGTTCAGGGCGCGGCGTGTATCGCAATTCGGGCGCGGTGGGGAGGGTCGCTACAGCCTGACAATCGTTTGCGCGCGGGCCAGCAAGGCGCCCGCCTCCCCGGGTGTCACCATCGCACCGGCACGGGCGGCGATATCGTTCAGCTTTTCTGGTTCCAGCTTCGCCAGATCGCCCACCGTGCGTACGCCCGCGGCAGTCAGCGCGCCGGCCAGGCGCTCGCCCAGCTGCGGCATCTTGCCCACCGCGACGGCGCCGATATCGCCATCCAGCTGGCCCATGCTTTCGCGCACGGCGCGCGCGCCGCCGGTGCCCTTCATCACCATCGCATCCATCTCGTTCACCTGCTGCACCATGGCGTCCAGATTCTCGAAGCGCTGCTCGTCGGGCAGCGCGTCCAGGATGTCGTTGAGCGAACGGCCATCGGCGGTCAGGCGGTCGCCGAATTTCTGGCGCACTTCCTGCACGGTGAACTGGCCTGGAATGTCGCGGCGTATCGCCGGGTTGCCGGCCAGCACCTCGGCGATGCCCGCGCCGCGTTCCACCGGGTCACCCACCAGCGGCTGGCGCATGGTTTGCACCGTCGGCAGCGAGACCAGCCGCCCATCCTCGAGCGACCACATCTTCACCTGCTTGCCGCTGATGAAGCCGTCGCCGAGGTATTTGGGCAGCTTCTCGACGATGCTGCCCACACCCGGCCGCGGATCATTGCCGCGCTTGAGGCGCGACACATCGGCATTGATGCGGTTGAGTTCATCGCGCACCTCCCCCAGCGCGCGTGAGAGGTTCGCGCGCATCGCGTTCATGCAGGTGAAGGCCTGCGCGATCAGCCCGCCCAGGCGGTCCAGATCGGTTTCGATCTTGTGCAACCGCGCGTTGAAGCCCTCATCGCCGCCAGGTGTCGCGCTGGCCTGCACCACGCTCTCGCCATCCACCCAATCCACATGCTGGAAGCTGCGCGCGAAGGGGGCGGGCGTGCAGGCCGCATCAGTCGCCGGAAAATTTTGCGAATAGCTGAAGCTGCGGCCGGTGCCGTAGATGTTGTCCAGCAGCCATTGCGACGCCATGACATTGGCGTCGTACTGGTTCACGCCATTGTTCAGGAACGTCGAGTAGACCTGCGTGATGGTCACCTGGCCATAGCCGGGCAGCGTGGTGGCGGACATGCGCTCAGCTCCTCATTGATCGGGTTCTTCAAATCCGCGCAGGCGCGGCATGCGAAAGCGCCGGTAGTGGCGCGCGAGCCTGGGCGGCAGCGGATCGGCCGCGCCATTGCCATCCAGGTCCACATGCTGCTGGCGCAGCCGCCAGGTGTTGACCTCGATGCCCATGGGGAAGCAGCGTTCCAGCGCGTTCATCAGCCACTCGTATTGCGCCAGATCCAGCACGCGCCCGGCCGGCAACTCGCAGCGGATTTCATAAGGGTCCGGCGCGTCGCCGCGCATATGCCCCAGTGCGACCAGTGCCACCAAACCAGGCGTGCGCCCGGCCAGCGTCACGCGCGCGCCAAGCCCGTTGATCACCGCAGTCCCGCCCAATGGAATCACCGCCCAGCGGATGCCAGTGGCGCGCCGTTCGCCAAGGTTCACGCCCACCACCGGCAGCGGCGTGACGCCTGTGACCAGCAGCACCTCCGCCGGTGTGACCATCGGCAGCACCGACGTGACGCCCGATGCGCGCAACAGCCCGACCAATGCCGACAACGGCGCGATGGCACCCGGCGCGGCGGCGCGAATCTGCGCCGACAGCGCGGCATCCAGCGCGAGCGTGCGATGCAATTCCGCCGGCAGTGCCGCCGTCGCGGTGATGGCGGGTGCGGCGACTTCCGGTGCGGTGATGCCCGCCGCCGCCAGCGTGTTCGCCACCCCCCCCGCACGCGGCACATCCACCGCAGCAGCACGCCGCGCGGTCGCAGTGGCTGCGTCCAGCACGGTGAAGGCGGGCGCGCCGGCGGCCACGCGATTGGCCGCGGCACGTGCCAGCGCATCGCCGAGTGCGGCGTTCATCGTGGGGTCGCCGGCCGCTTCGAACACCGCGCGGCATTCGATGCTGGCGCCACCCGCCAGCGTGTCTGGCGCATCCACCACCAGGCCGCGCACCGGCATGTCCGACAGATACAGCGCACCGGTCGAAAGCCGGTGCCGCGTGCGCAGCCCGGCCGCCTGCCACAGCCAATCCAGCGTGACATCGCCGGTGGGTGGTGGTGTGGCGCGCGCACTGGCGATCAGCGCTTCTGCCTCACGATCTGGCCCTGGCGTGCGTGCGGCCAACAGCTTGCCGCGCAGCGTGTCCGCATCCGCGACCGCCAGCGGCTGCATCGCCAGACCCAACGCGGATTCGAACCGACTGCCGCCCGCATTGTCCTGCGTGCGCGTGATGCTGATGGGCGTGGCATGGCCGATCGCCACGAGGATACGCGCGGCGCGATCCATCGCCGCGGCCAGCCCGGGCGCCAAGGCAGCACCGGCGGAAAATGCGAAGGCCGCACGCAGGCGCCCGCGCATCGCATCGCTCGCCACGCGGCGCGGCGCGGGCAGATAGCGCGCGGCATGCGTGGCGTTGGCGGTCGCATCCGCCAGCGGGTGCACCAGCCAATCGGCGCGCAGCCGCGCCAGCATGTCGTTGCGCGCCGCCGCCGGCCCGATCGCGATGAACTTCACCGCCAGTGCCAGCGCGTCGCGCGATTCCGACAGCGCTGCATCCGCGATGCCCTGGCGCAGCAGCGCGGTGGTCGCCGCGCGCGTGGGCGCGATGAAGGGGCGATAGATACCAAGGCGGCGGCGATACGCCGCATCACCCTCCGTGCCGTTGATCGAGATGATTTCCCGCCGCGCGGCATCCCAGGCGGGCGTGGAATGCAGGCGCGGCACGCCAAGATCAGCGCCCAGCCGATCCAGCGCATCATCGGCCGCAACGCCGAGCCGCCGCATCGCCAGCAGACGTCGCGACTCACGCCGGATGCGCGCCTTCTCCGCGCCCAGCAACGCCACCAGACGGCCCAATTCGCCCTGGCACAGCAACGCCTCCAGCCAGGTCGCAAGCTGTGCGGTGGGCAGCGCCGTGCCGTCCAACGTGGCGGCCAGCGTGATGGTGAAGGGTGCTGCGTTTTCCGCCGCAGGCCTGTGCAGCGGCAGCGCGGTGCCGGCATCGGTCCAGGCATCAAATGTCAGCATGGCGGTCGCGGCACCTGATGCCGTCACGCGCAGCACGCGGGCATCCAGCGGTGCGCGCAATTGCAGCATCAGCAGCGGCCGGCGCGTGGGGAAGTTGATCGCCAGCTGGCCGTTCGCCGGGATCGGCAGCACGCGCTGTTCCGCGCCAGCGGCCAAGGGCGCGGTCAGGTGCGCCACCATCGCGCGTGCGCTGCCGCCGCCAAAACCGTCAGCGGGCATTACACGATCTCCAGCCGCACCGGCGTGTCGATATCGACATAGGCCGGGATGCTGTCGGCGGAGAGATCAAGGTTCTGCCCCACCGGCAGCACGGCAGGCGCCCCCGGCGCGCCGGTCGTTGCCGGGTAGCGCAGCAGCCGCACTTCACGTGCATCGGCGATGCCCGGTTCGCTCATCAGCGTCCAGATGATTTCGGCGTGGCGCACCGGTTCGCCAAAGGGCAGCGCATCCACATAGCGTTGCAGCCGCGCATGCAGCCGCGCGCGCAACGCCGCCGCCGCCGCCGAGCCATTCACCGCAGCCACATTGCCGGTGGGCAACGGCAGGCCGCGCACCACAAGCTTGGCGGCAACACCCACGCCCACCTCATTCGCCTGCTGGATATTGGGCAGGATGCCGATCGGGCGCACATCCTCCAGCGCCTGTTCGACCATGGCGCGCAGCCCATCCGGCCCCGACCAGATCGCCGCCGGCGTGGGTGCCACCAGCACCGTCACGTAATACGGGCTGGCGAGATCACGCTCGGTGCCGAACAGCCGTTCGATGAAGTTGAAATTGCCGAAGATGGATTGCTGCAAATCCAACCCGCCGCGCAGATCCGCCACCTGCACCTGGCGCACGCCCGGCACCATCGCGACCGCCATTTCGACCGCCTGCGCGGTCCAGATCGAACGCGGCGCGCGCAGCAGCAATTGGCGATACCGCAGGTCCGGCCAACCCATCTCGCCGCCGGTCAAAGCGGCGGTGTGCTCGATGTTCACCAGCACGCGGCCGGCGGCGTTCTCGGCGGCGATCAGTTCGGCCGCCAGCGGGTCGGTGCGGTTGATGCGGTCGATTTTTTGCGGGGCCACGCCTGGGTCCAGATTGTGGCTGGGGCCGGGGATGAAGGCCTCGACGGCCGCAGTGCGCCGCGTGGTCGCGGCATCCAGCGTGACCGTTTCCGTCAGCGCGACATGATGCCCGCCGGGTGTCAGCAGACGCAGCCCGCGCGGCAGGGTGATGCGCGTGGTGCCAGCGGGCAGCGCGCCTTGCAGCACGCAGGCCAGGCTGCCGGTTGCGGCCATGCGCGGGCGTGGCAGGCCCAGTTCTTCCCCGAGCGCCGTCAGCGCCGCGCCGCGCGCGGAGGAGACGAACATGTCGTCATACCCCGCCGCCAGCGCGCCCCATTGCCGCGCATCTTCCAGCGCTGTGATTTCCAGCAATTTGCGCACCATGCTACCGGCCGAAAGATCGGCATCCGCGCCCAGCAGCATGCGCGCCAAGGCCAGCTTTTCCGCCAGCAACCGCGCGAAGGGCTTGGCCACAAAGCCGCTGGTGGTCACGCCAAACGCGGCATCACCGCTTGCGCGCAGCAGCGCTTCGTCGATGGCCAGAACCTCGCCCGGATCGAGCGCCCCGGTGCTACCTGACATCGTTGATCTCCCCTTGCATCACGGCGGCCTGGCGGGTCGCGGCGATGGTTTCGAATTCGGCCAGCATTTCGAGCGACCGACTGCCCGGCGCATGCGTTTCATCAGCAAAACGCACGGACAGGATGCGGCGGATGCGCGGCTCGGTGCGCAGCACATCAATCACCGCCAGGCGCAGGCGTTCGCGCTTCAACAGCGGGTCCACCTCAGCGCCGATGGCGGCCAGGCCCGCGAAGCCGAAGCCGCGCGCGAAGACATCGCTGCCGCGCAGCGTCACCATGGCCAGCGTCAGCGCCTGGCCCAGTGCCGCATGCCCGCGCACGCGGCCATCGGCGGATAGATCCACATCAAAGCCGGCCGCCGCGCCGATGCTGGGATGGATCGGCTTCAGCCGCATCGCATATCCCAGCAGCGCTTCGCGTTCGCTGCTCATGACGCCACCAGCTTGCTTTGCGCGGCCGGCCCCGGTGCCATGCTGATGCTGTGCGGCCCGGGGTTGGACTGCGCCGCCACGCTGTCCAGCATCACCGCAGCACCGCCGACGAACAGCTTCGTCGAAGCGCCCGCGGAAATCGTGCTGATGCTGGCGCATGGCGTCGGGCTGCCGCTCTTTTCGGACTTGCAGGCCGCGACGGAAGCACCCATCAGCCGCGCGCGTGTCAGCACCGGCGCACCGGCGGCGAGCAGTTTGTCCGCGCCGGACAAATTCACGCTGCCCTGGAAGGCGCAGTTCAGGCGATCATTGGTCGTCAGGACATTCGGCATCAGGTCACGTTCACCCTGTTCTGCACGTTGATGTTCACGTCCTTCGCGGTGATCGCGACGGTGCCGTTGCTGCCGGCATCGATGTTGATGCGCTCGCCCTTCAGCGTGATGACGCCGTTCTGGTCCATGGTGATTTCCGCCTTTCCGTCAGCGTGGCTCAGCGTGAAGGCCTTGTTGCCATGCGCGGGTCGCGTGCCGGCTTTCGCGTTGCTGTCGGCGCCGATGCGCAGCGTCAGCTTGTCCACCTGGATCACGCGCGCGCCGGCCGCATCCGTCAGGTCATGCACGGCGGCCTGGTCGGGGCCGGGCGTGTGGTCAGCGCGGTCGCCCGGCGCCAGCGCGGCGGTTGATGCACCACGCGGCAGGCACAGCCACCAGTCGCCAGGCTGCGGCTGCATGCGCGCGCCCGGCCCCCATGTCGCACCTATCTCGAAGCATTCCGTCGCGCTGCCATTGCGATAGCCCAGCATGACGCGCATGCCCGGATAGCGCGGCATTGCCAGCCCGCAGGCACCCCATGCGAAGGGCGTCAGCACCGCCACACCGCGCTGTTCGGCAGCCCGCGCGCGCGCGATCGGGTGGCGCCGCAACGCTTGGTTTTCCGCCGGATTCCCGGCCGTGCCTTCCCAGGTGGTCAGCGTCATGTGCGGCAGGGCGGGCGGCGCTGCGTTGGCCTCTCGCACCTCGGCGATTTCGGGCAGGCGCATGCGGCGCATCACGGCAGCTGAGATGTTGCGCACCTGGCGCGCCACGGCGGTTGCGGTGTCCGCGCCAGGTGTGCGGCGCGCGGGTGCCGCATTCTCCGCGCGCAGGAACAGCGACCACGGATCAGGCGGTGTGACCAACGGCAATTCCACGCCGGTGACTTCCGTCTGCAGCCCCGCCTGGCGCGACATGCGATGCACCACGCCACTGACATGGATGCGCGTGTCCGGCGGCTCAGGCCCACCGAAGCCGCCCGCCAGTCCCGCGAAGGCACCCACCAGCGCCATGCCGATATCGGGTGTCGCCACCGGCGCATCCTCGGGCGGGGCACGAAAGGCGACGACGTGACCGGGGAAGATGTCGGGCCGTCCACGCAGCATCAGGCGCCAATGCCTGGGGCCGGCTGCGGCATTGGCATCGCCCTCGGCGGTCGCGGCGGCGAGGCCATTGCTGATGTCGAGTGTGGGCACCGCAGCTTCCGGGTAGGGCATGGTCCGCCTGCCCAGATGCAGCGCGCCACGGCGCAGCAATGCGACCGATGGCGCGTCTTCGCGCAGGCCCGCGGCGATGCGTTCGCGCAGCGCTTCGACTTCGGCCAAGGTGCTGCGCGCCTGGCCATCGGCGCCGGTGCGTTCCGCTTCGGGCGGCGTGCCGGCTGGCATCAATTGGCTCAGCGATGGTTCAGGCGTGATGGTGATCTGCGCCGCGCTGGCCAAGGCATTCACCAGGCCGGAAAGCTGGTCGAAGCACAGCTGCGCGGGCTGTGTTGTCGCCAGCCGGTCATAGGCCCAGTCGCGCCCTTCGAAGCTCGCATCGCCACCACGCAAGCCGCGCGTGCGTGCGCGCTTGCGAATGGCGAAGCGCGCAACCAGCGCGGGTGCCAGTTGCGCGCGCGTCGCACCCGGCATGATGCCCGTCAGCCCAAGCAGGAAGCTGCCGATATCCGCATTCACATCCTGCCAGAACAGATAGAGTTCGGCGGCCACAGCGTCGCGCGCGATGGCGTAATGCGCATCCGTCATCGCCTCGATCGTCACCGCGAAACGGCCGCCGGAAAGGTCGCCGGGCAGGCTTGCCTCGATACGCGCGAAGTAGTCGGCATGGCTCAGCAGCAGTGCTGCATCGGCCGGCACCGGCATGCCCGCCTGCTGGCGCGTCAGGAAGGCAACGGCCCAGCCGGCCAGGTTGCCGGCGGCCTGGGTGCGCGTGTTCGCGTCAAGCGAAAGGTTCATCGCCGGCGTTCCTTCAATTGGCGCAGACGCCGCAGGTGCATCGCGATCACGAGCCCGCCACGGCTCTCGACGCGTTCTGCTTCCGGCAGGCGCGCGATGATGGCGGGGCTTGCCGGCACCGGGCCGTATTCATCGACCGCATGGTCGATCTGCGTTGCGGCCAGCCGAATGAAGGAGCCGAAATTGCCAGGCCCCACCATCGTGCCCGCATGCAGCGCCCAGGCGGCGATGTGGATGCGGATGCGGTGGCTGCCGTCGCGCGCCATCACGTCGGTGGACAGGCCTGCGGCCAACGGCAGCACGGCGACGACGGCGGCATCGTAGAGGACGCGCAGGCGCGGCGCGTCGCGCGCCGGCAGTGGCGGTGGCTCGGTCGCTGGCATGGGCGCGGCATCGTGGCTCGACAGCAGTGTTCCGGGCGGCATGCTGAGCAGCGGCGCCGCCACACCGACCGGCAGCACCAGCACCCCGCGCCAGCGCGGCAGCAGGTCAAACTGATGCGGCAGCCCCTGGCGGATCGGGCTGTCGATGCCCGGCGGCAGCGATGCGGGCCATGGCGTCAGTCGCGCGATGATGGGCAGCGTGGTGTTCATGTGAAATCCGCCAAGGCGCCAAGCCCGAGGGACGCCACATCCAGCAATTTCCCAAGCGGCGATGGGCGCGGCAGATGCTCCAGGCTGATCGCGACATCCAGCGTTTCGCGCCGCGCGCTGGTCGCGGTGAAGGTCAGTTGCTTGACCTGCATGTCGGTGCGGATGGTCATGGATGTCGCGACCACCAGGCCGCCCACGGCAAGCCCCGGCGCGCTGGCGGCGGAGGCAATCGCACCGGTGATGGCGGCTGCCGCGCTGCCGCGCTGCGCGGCCTCGGCCGCCATTTCCAGCGCGAGTTTCCAGGCGAAGCGTTCCGGCCCCACCAGCAGCCCGCGCAGGCGCATGGTGGTGTCCTGCACGGGTGCTATCGCGCGCATCGACGTGCTGCCAATCGGTGGCAGATGGAAGCTTTGTTCGAGTGATATTTCGCTCACCGCCCACAGCGGCACGAACAGCAGCGCACCATCCCAGATCAGTGCCGATGGCAGGTTGTTGTAGTCGGTGAAGGAGTGGCTCATGGCGCGCCCCCCGGCGTGAATGGCGGCACGACACGAATGCCAAGCCCGTCGAGCCGCGAGGTCATCGAGGTCACATCGCCAAGCTCACTGGTGACGCGCAGGCGGATGCGGTGGCGGTCCAGGATGGAGCGCACGGCGCGCAGGTTTTCCGGGCGCAGCAGGTCTGCATCGGTGCGGCCCGCCATCGCGGCGTCCAGTTCATCGGCGGCGGCGCGCAGGCGCGCGATGGCATCGCCCATGCGCGGATCGGGCACCTGGCCGGCGCTGCGCTGGCGCATCATCGCCGCTTCCAGATCGGCGATATCGTCGCGGATATTGGTGACGAAGCGCCGGCCTTCGAAGGCGGAAACACCGGACAGCGCGACCGGATCACGCGCCGCACCACCGCGATGCGCCTTGTCATCGACGTACCAAAGGTCGCCATTGTCGCGCATCATCAGCAGGTCCGTGCCGGGTTCGCGCGGGTTGACGCGGCGCCCGCCCGGCAGCGTGGGGTCAAAGGCAGCGGCGTCCTTCAGCACGGCCGCGCCGGGTGCGTTGCCGAGCGCGAAGGCGGCCTGGTTTTCGCTGGCCATCGGGCGGAAATGGCTGCTCATCTCGCCGCGCACATAGTCGCGGAAGGCGCCGTTGCTGCCCGCATCGCGCCAGTGCCGCCACAGCACCAGCAGCTGCGTGCGGTTCGCTTCCGCCATCGGCCCCAGCACGGTGTGGTCGCCCATCACCTGGTTCGCGAGTTCCGCCGGCAGGCCGGCTGCGGCGCGTTGCCGCCGCGCCAATGCCGCGGGGTCCACGCGTTCGGCGCGTGCGCGTGCAAGCCCCATCGCTTCCACCGATGCCGCGAGGTCCGCGCGTTCGCTGGGCGTCAGGCCCATCGCATCGCCCAATTCGCGCAACCGCGCCGCCTGGCCACCCTGGGTTTCGGCCGCGAGTGCGAGGCCGAGCAGATCACCATGTTCGGGTGATGTGACGGCGCGGTCGATGATCGCGGCACCGCCCGGATTGGCAAGCCGCGCCTGGTCCATCGCGGCGGCCAGGCTTTCGGGCGGGTGGGGTGCCACGCGCCCGGGTGTCGGCGCTGCCGGTGCCAGAACGCGGTCCGCTGTCGCGGCGCGGTCCACGGTTTCGGCGTGCCGCTGCACGGAAGAAAGCGCGTCCATCTCGCGCTGCAATTCGCCGAACAGTCGCGTGAAGCCGGCGTGGTCCATGCCCGGCGGCAGTGCGCCATTGTCCACCACATGCTCGACCGCGTTGCTGACGCGGCCGCGAATCTCCTCGATGCGACGCAGCCGCGCCGTCATGTCCGCAAGCCAGCCGGCGCCGAGATCCTCGGTGACGGAAATCATAAGGCTCCTCAGCAATGCGGCCGCGCGGTCGCGCGGGATGCCGAGCCCTTCGAGCTGCGCTGCCGCCGCGCGCAGCCGCGGGTGCGTTTCCACCAGGCCGTGGAACAGGCCGCGCGGCAGGCGTGGGGTGAAGCCCATCAGCCGCCCTCCATCTCGATGCCAGGCGGCAAGGGCGCTTCGGCGCGGCGGCCGGCATCGTGTTCGATCGCGCGGATCAGCGCCTCCGCACCGGCGGTGCCGCCCTGTGCGGTGTGGATCGCGATCTGCCGCTGCACGCGCTCCAGCACGGGGCCGAGTGCTATTTCGATGACGTGCTGGATCATCAGGTTGGTCGCCGCTTCGCGCACCAGCGCGGGCAGCAATTCGCGCGACAATGCCGCGGTGGTCTGGCGGCTCGCATGGCGCAGCACGGAACGCCCGGCCAGGCGGATGCCCACGCCGACCCCGCGCCTGAGCCCGCCACGCACGCCGATGCTGACCGCGCGCACCGCCGTTGTCGCCTCTGGGATCAACGACAGCGCAAGCCCGGCATAGGCGATATAGAGCTCGAGCTCGAGCTCGGCGCGGTTCAGCACCAGCTCCGGGTTGATCAGCCCGCGATACAGATCAAGGCGCGATTGCGCGCGCGAGACCTCCACCACCGCAATGGCGACACCGAGCACGAATGCCGCCGGCGGGCACAGCACCGCCAGCGCCACCAGGCCCACGAATTCGACGACAAGCCAGAAGCGGGACTTGGACTGCTCGCTCATCAACGCGTCGCGGATGCCAGCACCCCAGACCGGGTCGCCATTGAAGAAATCACCCAGCAGCTGATGCGCCAGCAGATGCGTGCCCGTCAGCGCATAGGGTGCGCCCGGCACCTGCGCTGCCATCGCACTTTCAGTGATGCGCGCGGCTTGCAGGCCGAACAGGTCATCGCCCTTTGCCTTCTCGGTCTGCTCGCGATTCTTCTCGGCCATGTCGGCGAGCAGGTCGCGCAGCAGGGTCTCGGCCGCGGTCGGATCGCGGCGGAAGCTTTCGATGGTTTCGGGAATATCGGACAGCTGCTGGATCAGCGGGTCCATGCTCTCCGCCTCGCCGCGCTTCTGCGCGATGGCGGTCTGCAAGGCCTGGCGCGTCCACATGAATCCGCGGCTGTCGCGGATGCGAAGCGTGCCGCCTTCTTCGGTGATGTCGTGTTCCGCATCGGGGCGATGTGCGAAGCCTTCGGTGCTGACGCAGGCATCGGCCAGCGCGCGCGCGGCCTGCGGCCAGCCCGGCAGGGGCGGCAGCACATTCTGCACGCCGCGCGCCATCGCATAGGTCTGCAGCCTGTTGAGCAGCGCGGTCAGCTCACCAATGTCGGACAGCCTGGCCAGCATGATTTCCTGGAACAGCGGCGCATAGGCATGCAGGTTGCGCTGGCGTGCGGCGATCTGCTGCGCGGAGGTCACCAGCAATTGCAGCATCGCGACCTGGCAGCCGGCGGTAAAGATGCGGCCCACCGCAATCTCAAGGCGCATCCACACCGCGTAGTTGAAGTCGATGACCCAGGCATTCTTGCGGCCGCTATAGGGGCCGGTCAGCTGGTCGCCGCCCGCGCCCAGATGCACCTGCGCGACCAGGCGCACCAGTTCGGCGGTGCGGGTCGCGGCCTGCGCCAGGCGGCGCAACAACTGCACGGAAGGTGAGGCGCTGGGCGTGAAATGGATGCGCCCCATGCTGCCGCCGCCGGCGCCGGCCATGCGCGATTCGCCCGGGCCTTCATTGTTGGCGTAGCGCCCGGTGGCCAGCGCGAAATTCGCGATCGCGCCGGACGCAATCAGGCAGAAGCTCGCGGGGTATCGGCAAGGTGCTATGCCAAGCCGCGCGCTGATTTCCGCGACCAGCGCCAGCATCCGATCCCCCACCGCGCCGAGTGTCGTGGGGTCTGCCTCGGTGCCTTCGAAGGGTTCGCAGGCGAAGCGTTCGGACAGGAAGCTGGCCGCCGCATGCGGGAACATCGCATTGCCCGCGCCACTGCCGTTGCCGCTGATGCCATAGGGGTTGCCATCGGCATGCGCGCCGTTGCCATCGCCACGGCCGCGCGTTTGGCTGGCACCGCCGGTGTCGCGCCGGCCGGTGCCGGTGCCGCTGGCACCCGCTTCGCCCTCTGCCACGCCGGTGCCGACCAGCGCGCCGGGGCTGCGGTTCTGGAACAGCACGGGCACCACCGGCACGGGGCCGGACACCGCCATGCGCGCCACCAATTCCGGCAGCAACGCGATGTGGAAGGCCGAGCCATCGCCGAAATCGATGCGCATCAAATGGCGTCGTTCGGCGGGCAGGCGCGCGAGGTGCTGGCGGATGCCGGCCTCCACCGCGTGTTCGATCGCCGCGTCGTATTCATCCGCGTCCATCACGGCGTCGTCGCGCGCTTCGGCCTCGCTCAACTGGCGGCGCAGTTCGGCGCGCATGCCCGGTGCGAAGATGTCATGCAGCACGGCCGCACGTTCCTCGGGCGTGCCTGGCAGCGCGATCAGCGTCATCACCGCGCGGCTGGCGGGGGCGCGGATCGGGTCTTCCACGAAGCGGATGGTGGTGCCCTCGCGCACCGGCAGCAGGCGGCTTTGGGCGGCGAAGTTCAGCGCGATGATGTTGGCCGTGGTGCGGAAGCCGTCGGTGCTGAACATCAGGTTCCAGCCGCCGATCGCCTGGAACATCAGCATCACCGTGCCATCGGGTGCCGCCTCTGCGGTGGTGCCCTCCTGGTAGAGCAGCACGGCGCGCAGTTCCTCCGCGTCCTGCGGCACATACGCGTCGGCCACCCAGTCCAGCCGGAATGGCGCGGGCGGTGGTTCGGCGCCGTCCACCGGCACGGCCACGGTGCCGCCCTCATAGCTGTCGATGATGTAGTGGCCGAGCGGGTGTAGCCGCCGCCGATCCAGCGCTTCGCGTGGTGGCTTCAGCGCTGCCGGTTCGGCCGCGCTGTCGGCGGCCGCACCCAGTGCCGCGGTGATGCCCGCGCGCACCGCCTGTTCCACCGAAAGCCGCGTGGCGCGCGGCACATCAGCGGCATCGCGCCAGGTGATGCGCGGCACTTGCGGCTCGGCGTGCAGGTCATGGCCGATGGCGTCTCGGCTGCGCCGCATCGCGCGCGCGACGTTGCGCGCAATCGCCGCCTGCAACACCGAAGCGCGCGCCAATGCCGCGCTGTCGAGGCGCAGCCGGATCGGCATGTGCACCTCTGTGCGCATCATCAGGCCTCGGCTTCGGCGTCGAGGCCGTGGCTGAGTTTGGCCAGCACGCGTTCGGCCAAGGCATCGGTGTCGATGGCCTCGGCACCGGCGATGATCTCGATCTCGACGGGGAAGTGGTAGTGGACGCCACCGCGATCCGCGCCGCGTTCGAGCAGCGCTTCCGCGCCGGGCGCGGGCAGGATGACCTCACCCTGATGCACCAGCGCAATGCCGGTGCGCCGCACCCGCGCACTGCGCCGCGCGCCGCTCATACGGTGACGGCCTCACCATCGACGGGGTCCACCTGCGTCTCCAGGCTGAAGCCGGAGAAGGTGGCGCTGGGTGCGCCGGAGATGGTCACCGCACCCGGCTGGCAGGACGTGATCAGGCAGTTGCGCATCACGATGTTGGAGAAGGCCCAGTCGCCGCCGGTCTCCACCTGCACGATGATGTCAAAGCGCGTGCCATTCAGCGCCAGTGCGGTCAGCCGCCCGACCACGCCGCCGATGGCGCGCACGGTCATCGAAAACGTCATCGATTTGGGCTGGTAGACCACGCCGATATGCGTGCGTTCGACCGAGTGCAGCGGCTCCGCGCCGAGCGCGAAAGTGGGGCTGAACTGGTCGATCGGCGTGATCGTGATGGTCTCGCCATTGTGCTGGTATTTCACCGCCAGGCGGGTGTTCCAATCGGGCATCGGGCTCGCTCCTCAGCGTTGCGTTGTCAGGCGAAATCCATCCGCAGCGTGACGCCGAGATGGTGGATCTGCGGGCCGTAGATGATGGCCACGACCATATCGACGCCGCGGGTTGCGCGGGCCTGCGTGATCTCCTGCGTGTCGGCCGCGGTGCGCGCGGATTCGGGGATCGACAGGCGGTCCAGCATGGGGATCTGCACGCTGAAGCCATCGATGATGTTCTGGCGCTTGAGGTTCGCCACGATCCCCTCGGCGGTGATCTTCACGAGCGTCAGCCCGGCCTTGGTGATGCGCGCATCGCCGATGGTGCCGATCAGCCCGGCGCGCAGGCGGAACTGCACGTCATCCAGCACGCGCACGATATCGACGAAGGGGCGGCGCGCATCGGATGTGAACAGCCCGCCATCGGCGAGGAACAGGCCCGCACCGGGGATCAGCGCGGGGTCGATGATGGGGATGATGCCCTCACTCGCCAGCGCCTTGATTTCGGTCGGCGTGAACTGCAGTTCCGGGCGGATCGACACGCCGCGCATCTGCTTCAAGACGGGCGAGACATGCGGCGGATAGCCCGCGATCGTGCCCATGGCGGCGGCGGCGTAGTCCTTGATTTCGCCGGCCGGCGCGCGGGCGGCGACGAAGACCATGCGCGAGATGTCGGAGCGCAGAACCTTCGGCGCGGTGGTCAGGCCGGTCAGCGTGTCCGCGGGCCAGGTCTGGGAGAGCGCGCGGGCGGGGTCGGCCATTGCCACACCAAGGCGCGGGGCGCCTGCCGCCGATGTCTGTTCGACATGCGCCTTGAGCAGCAGCAGCGCGTCGATATCGGGCTCGCGTGCGAGGCACACGAAGCACACGTCATCGACCGCTTCGAGGGCGCGCAAGGCGGCCGCGTATCCGCCGGCGGCGGCGCGCACGCCATAGACCTTCACCGGTGGCGGGTCCTGTTGCAGCGTCAGCACCAGGCTGTCGTAGAGCGCATTGGCCTGCACGACGCCGGCGGCATCGAGCGAGGCGAACAGCGTCGCGGCCTCGGCCGCCGTGGTCACGATACGGGGTGCCGCGACAGGTGCGGTGCCCCCAGCACCGCCCGCCGGCGTGATGCCCACGACGGCGACCACGCCGGTGCTGCGCATCGCGACAGCGGCCGGCGGTGGGACGATCTTCACCTCGACAAAGGGATAGGCGACGACATCGAGCAACGGCATCGGGTGGTTCCTTTCTATGGGGGCGAGAGGGCGAGGCCGATCGCCTCGCGCGCCAGGAATTCGCCGGCGGCCGCGCGGCGCTGCGCGGGGTCGGCACCGGGGAAGCCCGGCGTGTCGAAGGTGGCGGCGGGCACGACCAGCAGCGGCAAAAGCTGGGCGCGGCGGCGCAAGGGGGCTGGCGGCGGCAGCAGGGCGGCATCGCGCGAGAGGTGTTCACGCAAGGCGCGCGCTTCGGACAGGAAAGCGGCCAGCGGCGGCACGGCGTCGCGCACCAGCACCAGGATGGTAACCGGCAGGCGCACCGGCACGGGTGGGCCGGCGGGGGGGGCTGAGAATCGCAGGCGCACCGCACCCAATGACGTGCCGCCGCGTGTGGCCAGCAGCCCGGCCACATCCGGCTGGCCTGCGGCATCCAGCAGGCGCTGCAGGGCGGCGTCATCGAACAGGGCAGGGCGCGTCATGGCGGCGCCGATGCGCGCGATCAGTTCCTGCCGGCGCGCGGCCTCCAGCGCGGCCGGCGCGGCGGGCAGTGCGCCCTGGGCTGCGATGATGGCGCGGTCCAGGTCGGGGGCGGCGAAGGCGGGCAGGGCGGTTTCGATCACGCTGTCCTGGGGGACGCGGCGGGCGATGATCTCGGCGCGCCACATGCCTTCCGCGCGCAATGGCGCGGCGCCGCGAAGGCCGTGGATGGTGCCGCGCAATTCGGTGGGGGTGGGCGCGCCTGGCAGATGGGCCATGGCTTCCAGCGTGACGGGGGGCGAGACCTCGATGCCAAGATCAGTGCCTTCGACCGCCAGCGCATAAGGGCCTTGCAGGGGGTCGAGCGTCAGGTCGAAACCGGCTTCGGCCATCTGCGCAAGTGCCACCTGGTCCAGCATGGTGGTGCGACCGGCTTCGGTCGGCATGCGCAGCAGGGTGGCATTGGTGAAGCTCATGGGCATCCGACCGGGGGGTGTCGGGGCTGAGCCTAGACAGTGCACGGTGGTGTGCGCATCACTCGAATAGTGATTTCGTGCTGGGATTCACGGTATTGTAGTTCACATATTCAATAGGTGATCAGAATTATCGTATCAATCAATAGTGATTGAGCGGATCAATATTCATTGAATTCGACACATGCCGGGCGGACACAGATAGGAAAATATTGACTTTTTCGCCGCCGGCTGCTATCCCGCCAAGGCTGTTTCGACAACCGCATCCGCAACCCAGCCAGGCGCCCCCCGGGAGCGCCTGCTGCGCCAGAAAGATAGCAAGATGGTAAGATAGTAAGGCAGTTCGGCGCCCTTCCAGGCGCCGAATATGTCGCAAGCGCGCCTTATGCCACCCGGCTTTCCAGCCTGTCCCGCGGCGCTGCGGCCGGCAGGCGCGGCAGGCCGGCCGCCGCATCGCGCACGATATAGCCGCGGCCCCAGACGGTGCCGATCAGGCTGTCCACCCCCGCCTGCGCCAGTTTCTTGCGCAGCTTGCAGATGAAGACATCGATGATCTTGGCGTCGGGCTCGTCCATGCCGCCATAGAGGTGGTCCAGGAAGTTTTCCTTCGACAGCACCGCGCCACGGCGCATCACCAGCAGTTCCAGGATGGCGTATTCCTTGCTGGTCAGGTTGACCGGGGCGCCCTGCACCAGGGCCTCACGCGCGGCCAGGTCCATCGTCACACCCTGGATATCCACGCGGGAATGGCTGAAGCCCTTGGAGCGGCGGATGATCGCCTGCACGCGGGCCACCAGTTCCTCCGGGTCGAAGGGCTTGGCCAGGTAGTCATCCGCACCGGCCTGCAGGCCGCGGATTTTCGCCTGGGCGCGGTTCTGCGCCGAGAGCATCAGCACCGGGCTGTCCTTCCGCGCGGAGCGCAGGCGGCGCACCACCTCATAGCCTTCGATATCGGGCAGCATCACGTCCAGGATGATGGCGTCGTAGTCATAGAGTTTGGCCAGTTCCATGGCCTCTGCGCCGGTTTCGGCCAGGTCCACGACCATGCGTGCCTGTTGCAGGACGTAGGTGACGCCCTTGGCAATGGTCCGGTCATCTTCAGCGAGGAGAATGCGCATGGCGGGGGTCCTTTTGGCTTCCGTGGACCCGATAATACTACCTATGCGTGTAGCGTCTACACCGAAAAGTTGTATTTATCGTCTTAAGAAAGAGATTTTTCCCTCACATTGTCGCGCGAATCGCGAACATCCCGTGAACTGACACGCTGCGCCGCGCCGCGCAACAAAAAAGCGGCGGACCCTTCGGCCCGCCGCTTGAAAACCCCAACCAGGTCGCGCGCCTAGTTCTCCTCGTCGCGCTCGGCCTCGACCTCGATCTCCGCCTCGATAGCCTCGTCCTCGTCTTCCAGGTCGTCCTCCGCCAGCGCGGCGTCGTCGCCCTCGACGTCCTCCAGTTCCACTTCGTCGGTTTCGGCCTCCGGCGCCGCCCCCACGCGCTTCTTCACCTTGTCTTCCACCGGCGCGGCCGCGCGCTTCAGGCGCGGCTGTTCCGCCGGCTGTTCGGTGCCGCATTTCGGGCAGGTCGCGGGCGCGCGACCCAGGTCATAAAACCGCGCGCCGCATGACACGCAGGTCCGCTTCGATCCAAGCTCAGCCATCGCCATCCGCACCATATCTATTCAAAAGGTGCGGCGCATTGCCATGCGCCTGCCCCCCTGTCAAACCAGCGCCCCATGACCAGTGCCCACGCCCCGCGTCCCTTGCGCGCGACGCCCCCTGCGCAACCCCTCTGTGGCACCTTCCGCGTGGCGGGTGACAAGTCCATCTCCCACCGCGCGCTGATGTTCGGCGCGCTGGCGATCGGCACCACACATATAGAAGGCCTGCTGGAAGGCGAGGACGTGCTGCGCACCGCCGCGGCCATGCGCTTGCTGGGCGCCACGGTGGACCACCTGGCCCCTGGCCGCTGGCGCGTCGCCGGCCGCGGCATAGGCGGCCTGACCGAACCCGCCGATGTGCTGGACATGGGCAATTCCGGCACCGCCGCGCGGCTGATCTGCGGCCTGCTGGCCGGCCACCCCCTGTTTGCCGTGATGACCGGCGATGCCTCGCTCCGCCGCCGCCCGATGAAGCGCGTGACCGAACCGCTCGCCGCCACCGGCGCCCGATTCGCCACGCGTGACGGCGGGCGCCTGCCCCTATCTGTCCAGGGTGCGGCCACGCCCTTGCCGCTGGACTATACCGTCCCCGTCGCCTCCGCCCAGGTGAAGTCGGCCTGCCTGCTGGCCGGCCTCTGCGCGCGCGGCACCACGCGCGTGATCGAAGCGGAAGCCACCCGCGACCACACCGAAAACATGCTGCGCCATTTCGGCGCCACCGTTCACGTCACCACCCAAGGCCATGGCCGCATCATTGAACTGACCGGCCAGCCCGAGCTGATCGCCGCCCCCGTCACCGTCCCCGGCGACCCGTCCTCGGCCGCCTTCCTGGCCGCCGCCGCGCTGCTGGTGCCGGGCAGCGACATCATCATCGAACATGTCGGCATGAACCCGCTGCGCGCGGGCATCTTCACCACGCTGCTGGAGATGGGCGCGGACATCACCACCCTGAACCCGCGCCTGGAAGGCGGCGAACCCGTCGCCGACCTGCGCATCCGCGCGGGCGCGCTGCGCGGCGTGGACGTGCCGCCCGAACGCGCGCCCAGCATGATCGACGAATACCCCATCCTCGCTGTTGTCGCCGCCGCGGCCATCGGCACCACGCGCATGCGCGGCCTGAAGGAATTGCGCGTGAAGGAAAGCGACCGCCTGGCCGGCACCCACGCCATGCTGCAAGCGGCCGGCGCGCGCTGCGCCATCGATGGCGATGACCTGATCGTCCATGGTGGCGCGCTTCCCGGCGGTGGCATCGTCACCACCCATATGGACCACCGCCTGGCGATGTCCGGCCTGGTCGCGGGCCTGGCCGCGCGTGATGGCATGGGCGTCGATGATGGCGGCTTCATCGACACGTCTTTCCCCGGCTTCGCGGCGCTGATGAACCAGGCCGCCGGGGCAACCGTGATCGCCTGATGGGTGCCGCTGTGATCATTGCGGTGGATGGCCCCGCGGCGGCGGGGAAGGGCACGCTGGCGCGCAGGCTCGCTGCGGCATACGCGCTGCCCTATATGGATACCGGGCTGCTGTATCGCGCGGTTGGCCGGCGCGTGCTGGACGCGGGTGCTGACCCGCGCGACGCCGCGCTCGCCCTGCAAGCGGCGCAGGCGCTGACGCCCGCCGACCTCGACCGCCCAGACCTGCGTGGCCCGATCGCCGACATGGCCGCCAGTGCTGTCGCCGCCATGCCCGCCGTGCGCGCCGCCCTGCTGGATTTCCAGCGCCGCTTCGGCCGCGCGCAAGGTGCCGTGATGGATGGGCGCGACATCGGCACCGTCATCTTCCCCGACGCCACCGCCAAGCTGTTCGTCACCGCCAGCCCCTCCGTGCGCGCCGCCCGCCGCCATCGCGAGCTGGAAGGCCGCGGCATCGCCGCCGACTACGCGCAGGTCCTGGCCGAAATCCGCGACCGCGACGCGCAGGATGCCAACCGCCCGGTGGCGCCGCTGAAGCCGGCCGATGACGCGTTGCTGCTGGATACCTCCGCGCTGGATGCTGACGCCGCGTTCAGCGCCGCGATGGCATTGCTGGCGCCGCGCCTGAACGCCGGATAGGGACCCGCAAAAATGCCGCTTCGCATCGCCACCTGGAACATCAATTCCGTCCGCCTGCGCTGGCCGCTGATCGCGGAGATCAAGGCCGCGCTGAAGCCCGATGTGCTGTGCCTGCAGGAAACCAAATGCCCCGACGAGCACTTCCCGCTGGAAGAACTGCGTGGCCTGGGTTTCCGCCACATCGCGATGACCGGCATGAAGGGTTACAACGGCGTGGCCGTGCTCTCGCGCCTGCCCATCACCGTGCTGCCGGACATGCCGGATTGGGTGGGGAAGGGCGATTGCCGGCATATCGCCGTGCGCCTCGACCACGCCTCCGGCCCGATCGACATCCACAATTGCTACGTGCCCGCAGGCGGCGATATCGCCGACCGCGAGGCCAATCCGAAATTCGCGCACAAGTTGGATTATGTCGCCGAACAAACCGCCTGGTGGGCCAAGCGCGCCAAGGCCCCGCGCCGCGTGCTGCTGGGGGATCTGAACATCGCGCCGCTGGAACATGATGTGTGGTCGCACAAGCAGTTGCTCGATGTGGTGTCGCACACGCCGGTCGAGGTGGAGGCCATCGCCGCCTGGCAGAAGGCCGGCGCATGGCATGACGCGCTGCGCCATTTCGTGCCCGCCGAGCAGAAACTCTACACATGGTGGTCGTACCGCGCGCGCGACTGGGAAGCGGCCGATCGCGGCCGGCGGCTGGACCATATCTGGGTCAGCCCCGACCTGGCACCGGCCTTGAAGTCGCACACCATCCTGAAGGCCGCGCGCGGCTGGGAAAAGGCGTCGGACCACGTGCCGACCATGGTGGAATTGAAGCTGTAATGCGGGTGCTGGCGCTGGAATCCGCAGGTGCGCGGTGTTCCGCCGCGCTGGTGGAAAACGGCGTCGTGCTGGCGCACGCGGCGCGCGATGCGGCGCGCGGCCACGCCACCCTGCTGCCCGTGCTGGCGGCCGAGGTGCTGGGCCAGGCGGCGATTGATGGCGTCGCGGTCGGCGTGGGGCCAGGCGGTTTCACCGGCTTGCGCGCGGGCATCGCGCTGGCCGCCGGCATTGCGGCGGCGCGCGGCGTGCCGCTTTGGGGTGTTTCCACCGGCGAGGCGTTGGCGGCGCAGGAACCGCCGCCGCCTGGCTGGGCTGTGTGGGTCGCGATCGACAACAAGCGCGGCCGCATTTTTTTGGAGTTGCCGGGCGAGGCGCCCCTGGCCTGCGACGAATCCGCACTGCCCTTGCCGCCCGGGCCGGTGCTGTTGCTGGGCGATGCGGCGCCGCGCGCCGCGGCTCGGCTGCTGGCACGCGGCGCGCGCGCCATGCTGGGGGCCGCGCGCGCAGCCGATGCGCTGGGTGTAGCACTGGCCCCCGCGCGGCGCGATGCGTCGCCGCTCTACATCGACCCGCCGGCCACCACATGAGCCCGGCCGAGATGGCCGCGATCCACGCCGCCGCCTTTCCGCCCGCCGAGGCCTGGGATGCGCGCGCCATCACCGAATTGCTGGCGATGCCTGGCTGCTTCGCCACCACCGATGCGCAAGGCTTCCTGCTGGCGCGCGTGGCGGCGGATGAGGCGGAGGTGCTGACGCTGGCCGTGCACCCTGTGGCGCGCCGGCGGGGCATTGCGCGGGGTTTGTTAACTCACGGAATCGTGAGCGTTATCAAGCTGGGTGCGCGCACCATGTGGCTGGAGGTTGCGGCCAGCAACGGGCCGGCATTGGCGCTTTATCAGGGCTTCGGATTCGCCGAATCGGGCCGCCGGCGTGCCTATTACGCCAGCGGAGAGGACGCGCTGGTATTGCGCCTCAACATTTCCTGATCAAAAGGCGGCCTTCCGTGTGCAGTAACACCTGGTGACCCTGTTCTGTTGCGGTTTGCGGCAGATTGCGGGCCGGTTCGTCGCCACGATACAGCACCTCCAGGATTTCACCTGAATTCATGCGATCCAACGCGATTCGTGTCCGAACAAACGTCATCGGACAAGTCTCGGTGGTGATATCGAGGGTTTTTTCGGGCACATCGTTGTGATCCGACATGGATTTCACTTTCGGTTACCGTGTCTTTGTGCGAATCGATATTGC
>JAAFHD010000499.1 GCA_013298245.1 Alphaproteobacteria bacterium | reverse complement strand
TGCGATGATCATCGGCCTGGTCGTCTTCATCACCCTCTTCCTGCTGGGGCGCTGAGCCATGAACGCAGCCGGCTTCCCCTTGCTCTCACTGCTGACCTTCCTGCCTTTGGTCGGCGCGCTCATCATCATGCTGGTGCGTGGCGATGACGCGGTGGTCGCATCCAACGCGCGCTGGACGGCGCTCTGGACGTCACTCATCGTCTTCGCGCTGTCACTGATTCTGTGGTTCGAATTCGACAAGAGCACGGCCGATTTCCAGTTCCAGGAACGCGTCGAATGGCTCGGCGATTTCGGCGTGTCCTACCACCTCGGCGTGGACGGAATCTCCGTCCTCTTCGTCCTGCTCTCCACGCTGCTCACACCACTCTGCATCCTCGCCTCCTGGGAATCCGTGCAGACCCGCGTGCGCGAATACATGGTCGCCTTCCTGGTGCTGGAAACCATGATGATTGGCATGTTCGTCTCGCTCGACATGCTGCTTTTCTACATTTTCTTCGAGGGCGTGCTGATCCCGATGTTCCTCATCATCGGCGTCTGGGGCGGCGCGCGGCGCGTTTACGCGGCGTATAAATTCTTCCTCTACACCTTCGCCGGTTCGGTGCTGATGCTGCTGGCCATCATCGCGCTGTGGTACGGCGCCGGCACCACCGACATCCCTGACCTGCTGGCCTGGGACGTGCCCGCGGGCTGGCAGCACCTCATCTTCCTCGCCTTCTTCGCCTCCTTCGCGGTGAAGGTGCCGATGTGGCCCGTGCACACCTGGCTGCCCGACGCGCACGTCGAAGCGCCCACCGCCGGCTCCGTCATCCTGGCGGGCGTTTTGCTGAAAATGGGCGGCTACGGCTTCATCCGTTTCTCCATGCCCATGCTGCCCGAGGCCAGCGCCGATTTCGCGCCACTCATCTTCGCGCTCTCCGTCATCGCGGTCGTCTACACATCGCTGGTCGCACTCGCGCAGACCGACATGAAAAAGCTCATCGCCTATTCATCGGTGGCCCACATGGGCATCGTCACCATCGGCGTCTTCACCTTCAACCAGCAAGGGATCGAGGGCGCGCTCTTCCAGATGCTCTCGCACGGCGTCGTCTCCGGCGCGCTCTTCCTCTGCGTCGGCGTCCTCTACGACCGCGAGCACACGCGAGAAATCGCCCGCTATGGCGGCGTCGCGAAAATCCTGCCGGCCTACGCTTTGGTCTTCATGCTCTTCACCATGGCCAGTGTCGCACTGCCCGGCACCGCCGGCTTCCCCGGCGAATTCCTGGTGATTGTCGGCGCCTGGGCCGTCTCCCCCTGGCTCGCCCTCGGTGCCGGCCTCGGCATGATCCTGGGCGCCGCCTATATGCTGCTGCTCTACCGCCGCGTCGCCTTCGGCAAGATCACGCGCGACAATCTGCGCGGCATGTTGGACCTCTCCCCGCGCGAACACGCCGTCTTCGCACCGCTGATCGCACTCACCCTCTGGATGGGCATATCGCCGCAATCCTTCACGCAATTCTTCGAGGCGTCGGTCGCGCAGCTCGTCACGCAGCACCAGGCTGCGCTGGCGGTCACGCGCCTGGCCGGGATGCAGTGACATGAACTGGACTCTGGCCCTGCCGGAACTCGTGCTGGCCGTCGCCGGCCTCTTCATCCTGATCGGCGGCGTGATCCCCAAGCGCGACACGACCTTCCCCGTCACCATGGCCGTCGTCGGCGCGCTGATCCTGGCCGCCGCACTCACGCTGGCGCAGAACGAAGGCACCGCCTTCGCCGGCCAATACGTGGCCGACAGTTTCAGCCGCTTCATGAAGCTGCTCGCCATCCTGGGCGCGGCACTCGGCATCGTCATGGCGATGGATTGGAACGAGCGCGAAGGCATCGCCCGCTTCGAATTCCCCGTCCTCATCCTCTTCGCCACCGTCGGCATGATGGTGATGATCAGCGCCAATGACCTGATGGCGCTCTACATGGGCCTGGAGCTGCTCTCGCTCCCCCTCTACGTCATCGCCTCCATCGACCGCGATAACCCGCGCAGCGCCGAAGCCGGCCTGAAATACTTCGTCCTCGGCGCACTCGCCTCCGGCCTGCTCCTCTACGGCGCATCGCTGGTCTACGGCTTCACCGGAACCACCAATTTCGACCGCATCGCCGAGGCCCTGTCCTCCCCGCAAGGCGTCTCCGCCGGCGTCATCGTCGGCATCGTCTTCACCATCGCGGCGCTCGCCTTCAAGGTCTCCGCGGTGCCCTTCCACATGTGGACGCCCGACGTCTATGAAGGCGCGCCCACACCCGTCACCGCCTTCTTCGCCGCCGCGCCGAAAATCGCGGCGGTCGCGCTCCTCACCCGCGTCCTCGCCGGCCCCTTCGGCGACGTCACCGCGCAATGGCAGCAGGTCATCATCCTCGCCTCGCTCGGCTCCATGGTGCTCGGCGCCTTCGCCGCCATCGGCCAACAAAACATCAAGCGCCTGATGGCCTATTCCTCCATCGGCCATATCGGCTTCGCGCTGATGGGCCTTGCCGTCGGCGGCGATGCAGGCCTGCGCGGCACGCTCGTCTACATGGCCATCTACCTCTTCATGAACATCGGCGCCTTCGCCGTGCTCATCGCCATGCGCCGCAACGGCCGCGCCGTCGAAGGCGTGGACGACCTGGCCGGCCTCGGCCGCACCGACCCCGCCATGGCACTCGAGATGGCGGTCTTCATGTTCTCCATGGCGGGCATTCCGCCGCTCGCGGGCTTCTTCGGCAAGCTCTACGTGCTGCTGCCGGCGGTGCAGGCGGGCATGTGGACGCTGGCGGTGGT
>JAAFHD010000498.1 GCA_013298245.1 Alphaproteobacteria bacterium | reverse complement strand
CTGCACCGCCACCCCACGCCCAATCATCGCGCCAATCGCCGCATCCCCACACCCCGCCTCGCGCAACAACTCCCGCGTATGCTCCCCTAAGCGCGGCGCCGGCAAATGCTCCTCCCGCATCCCCCCCGAAAACGCGTTCGGGATCCGCGTCCGCCGAATACGCCCCTCGCTCGGGTGCTCCACGCTCTCAAAAAACCCCACCGCCTTCAGGTGCTCATCCTCCAGCAACCCCTCCAGCGTGTTGTAGGGCCCCGCCGGCACATCCTTCTCCCGAAAAATCGCCAACCACTCCGCACTGGTCCGCGAAGCCAACGCCTCCCGCCGCAACGCGAAATACGCCGGCGTGTTCTTCGTCCGCGCCGCCACCGAACAGAACCGCGGATCATCCCGCAACTCCGCCCGCCCGATCGCCTCGAAAAACCCAAAGGCCTGCGCATCGGTATTCGCAGACAGGCTTATCCACCCATCCTTCGTCTTCAACGGCGCCCCCAGCGGCGACAACAACCTGGCATCCCCAGACGGCCCCGTCGGCGGATCAAAGGTCATGCTGCCCATATGCTCGGCCATCACGAAGCTCGCGATATTCTCCAGCATCGGCACTTCCACAATCTCGCCCACGCCGGTGGTGGCGCGGCGAAACAGCGCAAACCCAATGCTCTGCGCCGCGACCAGGCCGGTGATGTGGTCCGCCATCACCATCGGCACATATCGCGGCTCGCCGGTGCTGCGCTCGAAGGTCGCGGAAACCCCGCCGGCGGCCTGGATCACCGTGTCATACACCGGCTGCTCATCATACGGCCCGCCAAAGCCGAACCCCAGAATCTGGCAGCCAATCAACCGTGGATACAGCCCACACAGCGTAGGCACATCCAACCCCATCCGCCCCAGCGAGGAGGGCCGAATATTGGACACAAACACATCCACCGTACCCGCCAGCGCCCGCAGCGCTTCCTGCGCCTCCGCATCCCGCAAATCCAGGCAAATGGCCCGCTTGTTCCGATTGAAATTCAGGAACTTCCCGCTCATCCCCGGGTTGCGCCCAACACCGCCCAACTGCCGCAGCAGGTCGCCCGACGGCGCCTCCACCTTGATGACATCCGCCCCCTGGTCCGCCAGCGAGCGGGTGCAAATCGGCCCCACCACCACGCTGGTCATGTCCAGCACGCGAACCCCCGCCAAGGGCCCCGCCATCACACGCCCCCAATGGGCACGCCGCCATCATCCTTGGCCGTGCGGATGGTCTGCAAAGTCTGCACGCGGCTCACCATCGCCGCCCCCGTCAGCCGCGCCGTCAGCGCATTCTCATGCGCCGTATCCCGCGCCACCAGGCGCAACAGGAAATCACCGCCACCGCGGATCATGTGGCACTCGCGCACCTCCGGCCAGGCGCTCACCTCGCGCTCGAAGCCATCCAGCACCGCCTGCTTCTGCGTCTCCAGCCCGACCAGGGCAAAGAAGGTGATCTCGAACCCCAACGGCTCCGGCGCCAGCAGCGCCCGATACCCGCGGATGACCCCGGCCTCCTCCAGCCGGCGCATCCGCCGCAAACACGGCGGCGCCGACAGCCCCACGCGACGCGCCAATTCCACATTGGTGATGCGCCCATCGGCCTGCAGTTCCGAGAGGATTCGCAGGTCCACCTCGTCCAGGTCGTCGGGTTCCGGGTCTGCCATTGTTGTCCACTTTTCGTTGCGCCCGCGCCGGGCTGCGCGCAATATCATTGCGAAAACGCGCCGCATCAACCCAGGCCCGCCGCGAAACCTTGTCGGCATCGTCAGGGTCCCGAATATGTGCGGCCACGTCACCGCCCAGAAATGGAATCGCCCAGTGTCCGCCACGCATCGCACGCAGCTCCTGGTCATCGGCGCCGGCCCCGCCGGCTACACGGCGGCGATCTATGCCGCGCGCGCCGGGCTGCAACCGCTGCTGGTCGCGGGCCTGCAACCAGGCGGCCAACTCACCATCACCACGGATGTCGAAAACTACCCCGGCTTCGCGGAAGCCGTGCAAGGCCCGTGGCTGATGGAACAGATGCGGGCACAGTCCGAACATGTCGGCGCCACCGTCATGCACGACATCATCACATCGGTGGATTTCACCCAGCGCCCCTTCCGCTGCGAGGCCGATAGCGGCGACATCTTCATCGCCGAAACAGTGGTGATCGCGACCGGCGCGCAGGCCCGCTGGCTGGGCATTCCCGGTGAACAAGCGCTGTCCGGTTTCGGCGTCTCCGCCTGCGCCACCTGCGATGGTTTCTTCTTCCGCGGCAAGCGCGTCGCCGTCATCGGCGGCGGCAATTCCGCCACGGAAGAAGCGCTGTATCTCTCCAACCTGGCGTCGCACGTCACGCTGGTGCACCGCCGCGATTCCCTGCGCAGCGAGAAAATCCTGCAACAACGCCTCTTCGCCAAACCCAATGTCAGCGTGATCTGGAACGCGGCGGTGGAGGAAGCACTGGGTCACGGCGCCGCACGCCCCGCACTGCGCGCGATGAAGCTGCGCGACACTGTCACCGGCGCGGTCTCCGAACTGGCGGTGGACGGCATGTTCGTCGCCATCGGCCACGACCCCGCAACGGCGGTCTTCAAGGGCCATGTCGCGATGGACAGCGCGGGCTATGTGCAGGTCGAACCAGGCACCACGCGCACCAACATCCCCGGCGTCTTCGCCGCGGGCGATGTCGCGGACAAAATCTACCGCCAGGCCGTCACGGCGGCCGGCACCGGCTGCATGGCCGCACTGGACGCGGAGCGCTTCCTGGCCGCCCACCACCACCCAGCGCAGGCGGCCGCGTGATGCC
>JAAFHD010000497.1 GCA_013298245.1 Alphaproteobacteria bacterium | reverse complement strand
GACGGCTTTGCACCAGCAGCACCTCCACCGTGTAATCGCCGGCGGGGATGGTCGCGGGCAGCGGCAGGTTCACATGGAACAACCGGCCGCCGGCGATTTCGACCGGCGCGATGTCCTCCTGCCACAAGCCGCTTTGCTGCTTGATGTCGAGCAGGGCGGCGCGAAATTCGGGTCCGCGCGCACCCGTCGCGGTCAGGGGCAGCACTTCCAGGCCCAGGCCGTATTGGCGGCGCAGCGCTTCTGGCAGCAGGCGCCAGGCAGGCAGGGTGCCCACCACGGCGTAGAAGGCGGGCACCGCGCCGTAGCGCGCGGCAGGGCCGTTGAACCACATGCCCAGCACCTGCACCTTGCGCCGCACGGTAAACGGCAGGTCGGGGCCACGCGCGGTGATCAGCACTTCTGCGCCGCCAGGCCCGATCGGTTCAGCGGTCGAGCCGAAGACCATCAACGCGCCGCCGGTGAAGGTGGTGGACAGCTCGACGCGATCAGTGGACAGCCGCGCGACCAGGGGCTCATCCGCCGCCGCAGGGAACGCCAGGAACATCAGGGCGAAAAGCCAGCGCATCAACCAGCACTCATGTTGAACAGCCGCACAGGGGTTTCGATCAGCCCCCACAGCAGCATGCCCGCCACGAACAGCACCAGCGCACCCAGCAGGAAGCGCGTTTCCTCGCCGCGCAGGCGCGTGCCCATCTGCGCGCCGAATTGCGCGCCCGCCACACCGCCGAGCAACAGCAGAAGGGTCAGCACGATATCGACCGTGCCCAGCTGCCACGCCGCCATCACCGTCACAGCGGCCGCCACGCACACCACCTGGAACAGCGATGTGCCGATCACCACGCCGGTCGGCATGCCGAGCAGATAGATCATCGCTGGCACCAGCATGAAGCCGCCGCCGACACCCATGATGGACGACAGCAGGCCGACCGTGGCGCCCACCAGCAGCGGCGGAATCACGCTGATGAACAGGCGGGATTTGCGGAAGCGCAGCTTGAACGGCAGGCCGTGCATCCAGAAGTGTTCGTGCAACCGCGCGGCACGCTTCTTGGATCGGCGCAGGATCGCGCGGGCACTTTCCAGCACCATCAGCGTGCCCAGCGAGCCCAGCACCACCACGTAGAACAGCGATACCGCCGCATCGACCAGGCCCACGCTTTTCAGCCAGGCAAACAGCTGGATGCCAATGGCGCTGCCCACCAGGCCGCCGGCCACCAGCACGCCGCCCATGGTCCAATCCACATTACCGCGCCGCCACTGCGCGATCATGCCGCTGGTAGAAGCGCCCAGCACCTGGTTGGCGCCCGATGCCACGGCCACTGGCGCGGGCACGCCCAGCAGGATCAGCGATGGCGTCAACAGGAAGCCACCACCCACGCCGAACAGCCCCGACAACCAGCCCACGGCAAAGCCGATGCCGATCAACAGAAAGGCATCCACGGTCATTTCGGCGATGGGCAGGTAGACCTGCATCGCGCCATTGTGCGCCTGCGAATGCGGCGCTGTCAGGGCATGGAAAGATGTCATCATCTTCACCTTGCATGTCGGGCTGTTGCGCGGCTTGATCGGGCGCATGCTGCGTCGATCGCTTTTGGCCCTGCCCGCCTTGCTGTTGCCCGCGCGTGCGCAGGCCGCCGCGCGCATCGCATTGCTGCACATGAACGACTTCCACAGCCGGCATCGGCCCGTCGCGGCGAACGGCACGGATTGCCGGGAAGGCCAGGCTTGCTTCGGCGGCAGCGCGCGCCTGGCCAGCGCCTTCGACCAGGAACGCGCAGCGCTGGATGGCCGCGCGCATCTGCTGCTGGATGGCGGCGACCAGTTCATGGGCAGCCTGTTCTACACGCATCACCGGGGCCTGGCGGAGGCTGCGGTGCAGAACGCCATCGGCACCTCGGCGATGGTGCTGGGCAACCATGAATTCGACCATGGGCCGGAAGTGCTGGCGCGCTATGCGGATGCGGTTCGCTTCCCGCTGCTGGCCGCGAACATCGACACGACCGAGGAACCCGCGCTGCATGGGCGCATCGCCGCGCGCACGGAGTTTCGGTTGGGTGGGGCGCGCCTAGTGGTGGTGGGTTTGATCACGCCTGACACGCCGCAGATTTCCTCGCCCGGTCCGCGTTTGCGGTTTCGCGATGCGGATGACGCGGCCGATCGCGCCATCTGGGCAGCGCGGCGCGAAGGGCCGTGCACGGTGGTGGTGCTGTCGCATCTGGGCCTGCGCGCGGATCGCACATTGGCCGAGGCGGTGCGCGGCATCGATGTGATCATCGGCGGCCATTCGCACACGTTGCTGGGCAACGGGCTGGAGGGGGCTGCCGGTCCGCATCCGGTGATGGCGGGTGGTGCGCGCATCGTGCAGGCGGGCGCGCATGGGCGCTGGATCGGGCGGCTGGATCTGGACCTTGGTGCCGATGGGCGCGTGCTGGCGCATGGGGGCAACACGCGCGTGCTGGGCGCGGATGTGCCGGAGGATGCTGGCGTGGCCGCGCTGGTCGCGCGGCTGGCCGAACCGCTGGAGGAATTGCGCCGCCGCCCCGTCGCCACGCTGCCGCGCGCGTTGGATGTGCAGGGTTGTGGGCGCGGGCCGTGCGAGATTGGCGCGCTGGTGGCAGAGGCGTTGCGGCGCAGTTTCGCGGATGCCGAGATCGGGTTGATGAATGCTGGCGGCATCCGCGCCGGGCTGCCCGCGGGCGTGGTGACCTGGGGCGATGTGCTGACCACCCTGCCCTTCCAGAACACCGCAGCCCGCATGGTGCTGCGCGGCCATGTGCTGCGCGAGGCGATCGAGAACGGCATCT
>JAAFHD010000496.1 GCA_013298245.1 Alphaproteobacteria bacterium | reverse complement strand
GAACCGCCGCGCGCGGATTTTTGTGGTACCCGCCTGCACCATGTCGGGTGCCACGAAGCGCGCGTGTTCGCGCAGCACGGTGCAGCCCAGGCCCTCGAAGCGCTCCACGCTGTCATGCGGTGCGATGGCGGCGATGGTGCCGTGCACATGCGCCATGACGGCGGCGAAATCCACGCGCGGTTCGACGGGTGCTATGCCAAAGCGCGCGGTGTCGCGCTGCGCCTGCGCCGCGTGTGCCGCCGCCAGCAAGGCCTTGGAGGGCACGCAGCCGGTGTTGAGGCAATCGCCGCCCATCGCGTGTTTTTCGATCAGCACGACGGCCGCACCCATCTGCGCGGCGCCAGCCGCGACCGAAAGCCCCCCGGAGCCCGCGCCGATGACGCAGAGATCGGCTTGCAGGATGTCGTTCTTCAGAACAGGTTTGCGTGTCATGACCATGGCTTCGCGAAATCTCCCGCGAAGGTTACGCCAAGCAAGGGGTTTTGGATGCGTGCAATCGGCATGCTGTGCAAGGCGCCACGGCCGGGCTTCGCCAAGACCAGGCTGGCCGCCGTGCTGGGCGATGCGCGGGCGGCTGAACTGGCCGCGGCCTTCCTGCGTGACAGCGCGGCGCTGGCGGCATCGTTGGGGCCTGCCACAGCCTTCTACGCGCCCGATGATGCGCGCGCGGAAATCGCGGCGCTGATCCCGCCCGGCATGGCGCTGGCGTCGCAGCCGGCGGGCGATTTGGGCGTGCGAATCATCGCGGCCTTCGCGGCACTCGGCACGCCAGCGCTGGTGATGGGCACCGACAGCCCGGACCTGCCGCCCGCCTTGCTGCACCAGGCCTGGGATGCACTGGCCACACACGACGCTGCCTTCATCCCCGCCGAGGATGGCGGCTATTGCGCGGTGGCGTTGCGCGCGCCCGCGCCGGCGCTGTTCACCGCCATCCCCTGGAGCTGCCCGGACACGCTGCATGCGACGCTGCGCGCGGGGCGCGGCTTGCGTATCCACCTGACAGCACCTTGGCATGACGTCGATGAAGCCAATGACCTGGCGCGCATCGACACGACCCGCGCGCCCGCCACGCGCGTTGCGCTTTGTGCTTGCGGGTCGGGTGCCGCGGGCTGCTAAATGGCGCCAACCGGGAGCACCACCATGAAGCGCATCATCCTTGCGGCGGCCTTGGTGTGGCCGCTGGCCGCAACGGCCCAGACGCTGACGATCGGCATTGGTTCCGCACCGACTTCACTGGATCCGCATTTCCACAATCTGGGGCCGAACAACGCGCTTGGCATGCACGTCTATGACAAGCTGGTGGAGCGCGACAGCCGTGCGCGATCCCAGCCGGGCCTTGCTGAAAGCTGGCAGGCGGTGTCCGAGACGGTGTGGGAATTCCGCCTGCGGCAAGGTGTCACCTGGCATGACGGCACGCCCTTCACGGCCGAGGATGTGCTGGCCAGTTTCCGCCGCGTGCCCCTGGTGCCGAACAGCCCGGGCGGCTTCGCGGGCTTCCTGCGCAGCATCGCGCGCATCGAGGTGCCATCGCCGCATCTGTTGCGCATCCACACCCACAGCCCGGCGCCATTGCTGCCGAGCGATCTGGCGCAGGTCACGATCATCCAGCGCGCCGCCGAGCAGGCGAGCACGGAGGAGTTCAATTCCGGCCGCTTCGCGATCGGCACCGGCCCCTATCGGCTGACGAGCTTCCGCCCGGGAGACCGCGCGGAATTCGTGCGCAACGACGCGTATTGGGGTGGTGCCGAGCATTGGGCGCGCGTGTCCTTCCGATCCATCCTGAATGACGGCGCGCGCACCGCGGCGTTGCTGGCTGGCGATGTGGACATCATCGACCAGGTGCCGACCAGCGATGTCGCGCGGCTGCGCCGCGATGCGCGGCTTGCGATGACCGAAGTGCCGTCACTGCGCGCGATGTTCCTGGTGCCGGATTTTTCGCGCGAAGGGCCGCCGCCCGGCTTCACCGACAATGCCGGCCAGCCACTGGCCGCGAACCCGATGCGCGACCTGCGCGTGCGCCGCGCCATCAGCCTGGCAATGGGCCGCGACGCCCTGGCCGAGCGCGTGATGGAAGGCACCGCCGTGCCCAGCATGCAATGGCTGCCCGAAGGCGCCTTCGGCTACAATCCGGCAACGCGCCCACCGCAGCCGGACCTGGATGCCGCGCGCCGATTGCTGGCCGAAGCAGGCTTCCCCGATGGTTTCCGCCTGGTGCTGAACACGCCCAATGACCGCTGGCCCAATGATGCGCGCATGGCGCAAGGGGTGGCGCAGATGCTGACGCGCATCGGCATTCGCACGCAGGTGGAGGCGATGCCATTTGCGAGTTTCACCTCCCGCGCGGCGCGGCAGGAATTCGGGTTGCGCTTTGCTGCCTGGGGCAGTTCGTCGGGTGAGAGTTCGAATTTCCTGGTGAATTATGTCAGCACGTTTGACCGCGCGCGGCGGACCGGTGCTTCGAATATGGGGCGCTATTCCAACGCCGCGCTGGACGAGTTGGTGGCGCGCGGTGGCGCCACACTGGACGATGCGGCGCGCGAGGCGATCTGGCGGCAGGCGACGCAGTTGGTGGCAGACGACCTGCCGATCGTGCCGCTGGTGCAGTTGATCAACATCTGGGCGATGCGGCGCGGCATGGCGCATGATCCGCGCATGGATGAGCGCACGGTCGCAATGGGCGTGCGACCGGCGACGATGCGCTGAAAATGAGCGAGGAGATCACCACCGATTTCTCGCGCCGCATGTCCTATGGGGATTATCTGCGGCTGGACCAGGTGTTGTCGGCGCAACAGCCGCTTTCGGGG
>JAAFHD010000495.1 GCA_013298245.1 Alphaproteobacteria bacterium | reverse complement strand
CGCTGTCGGCACCATCAGCGTGAAGGTCCACGAAGGCGAGAACATGCGCGATGTGGAGGAACAGCTGCGGCAGTTGTTCCGCCAGCGCCATCGCGTGGCGGCGAATGAACCCGACACCGTCTCCATCCGCAACCTGACGGATGTGGCGACCACGATGGATGGCGCTGCGCGCACCATGTCCATGCTGTTGGCCGGGGCGGCGGCGATTTCGCTGCTGGTGGGTGGCATTGGCGTGATGAACATCATGCTGGTCAGCGTGACCGAACGCACGCGGGAGATTGGGCTGCGCCTGGCCATCGGCGCGCGCCGGCGCGACATCCTGCGGCAGTTTTTGTTGGAGGCTGTGTTGCTCGCATTGTTCGGCGGCATCGCGGGCATATTGGCGGGCATCGGCATGTCCTACGCGATCGCGCATTTTGCTGGTTGGCCGACGGTTATTCCGCCCAGCGCCATCCTGGTTGCGGTGGCGACATCGGCGCTGACCGGGTTGTTCTTCGGCTACTACCCGGCGCGCAAGGCGGCGCATCTCGATCCCATCACAGCACTTCGGCACGATTGAACAAGCGGGCAGGGCGCGGCACAGTCGGCGCGGATGCTTGAGACGCGTGATCTTGCCTGTTGGCGCGGCGAGCGCCTGGTCTTCGCGGGCTTGAACGTCACGCTGGAAGCAGGTGCGGCGATGCTGCTGGTTGGCCCGAATGGCGCGGGTAAATCATCGCTGTTGCGCGTGCTGGCGGGGTTGATTGCGCCCTTCGATGGCGGCGTGTTCTGGGCCGGTGAAGACACGCGTGTGGACCCCGCCGCGCATGCGCGCCGCACGCGCTATCTGGGCCATCAGGATGCGTTGAAGCCGGCGCTGACGGCGCGCGAGAACCTGGCCTTCTACGCCGCGTTGGCGGGTGGCGATGTGAATGCGGCGCTGGCGGCGATGGACCTTTCGCCGCTGGCAGAATTGCCGGCGCGGCTGCTCTCGGCCGGGCAGAAACGCAGGCTGGCGCTGGCGCGGCTGGCGTTGGCACCGGCGGCGCTGTGGTTGCTGGATGAACCGACGCTGGGGCTGGATACGGCATCCGTCGCGCGCTTCGGCGCGCTGCTGGCCGCGCATCGCGCGGGTGGCGGTGCCGTGCTGGCAGCGACGCATCTGCCGCTGCCCTTGGTGGATGCCGGCGAATTGCGGCTGGACCCGGCGCCATGAAAGCCTGGATGGCCGTGCTGTCGCGCGAGTTGCGCTTGGCCTTGCGCCACCCGGCGGATGCGCTGGCCGCCGTGCTGTTCTTCCTGCTGGTGGCGGCGCTGTTTCCCTTCGGCGTCGGGCCGGCGCCCGAGACCTTGGCGCGCCTGGCGCCTGGTGCCTTGATCGCGTCAGCGTTGCTGGCCGCGCTGCTGCCGCTGGACCGGCTGTGGGGGGCGGAGGCGGATGACGGTTCGCTGGACCTGCTGCTGCTGTCGGGCCTGCATCCGGCGCTGCTGGCCTTGGCCAAGGCGTGCGGGCACTGGCTGACCACCGGCCTGCCGCTGCTGCTGGCCACCCCGATCGCGGCGGCGATGCTGAACCTGCCGACGGAAGCGTGGATCACCGCGATCATCGCGCTGGCCATCGCCTCGGCGCTGCTGTCGTTGATCGGCACGGCGGGGGCGGCGCTGACTTTGGGCGCGCGGCGCGGTGGTGTGCTGTTGCCGCTGCTGGTGCTGCCGCTGGCGATCCCGGCGGTGATCTTCGGCGCGGCCGCGATCGAGGCGGCGGCGGGCATCGTCAACCCGCGGCCGATGCTGTTGTTGCAGGGTGCGTTGTTGGCGCTGGCGCTGCCCTTGGCGCCGCTGGCGGCGGGGGCAGCGCTGCGGGGCGAATGATCAGATGTGGATCACGCGGCCATAGGCATCCAGCACCGCCTCGTGCATCGTTTCCGACACGGTGGGGTGCGGGAAGACGGTGTGCATGAGTTCCGTCTCGGTGCTCTCCAGCGTGCGCGCGATGCCGTAGCCCTGGATCATTTCCGTCACTTCCGGCCCGACCATATGCGCGCCCAATAGCTCGCCGGTCTTGGCGTCGAACACGGTTTTCACCAGGCCCTCCGGCTCGCCCATCGCAATCGCCTTGCCATTGCCGATGAAGGGGAAGCGGCCAACCTTCACCTCGTGCCCCTTCGCCTTCGCCGCGGCCTCCGTCAGGCCGACACTCGCGACCTGCGGTCGGCAATAGGTGCAGCCGGGGATGTTCAGCACATCCATCGCGTGCGGGTGCATCCCGGCGATGTTTTCCACGCAGATGATCGCCTCGTGGCTGGCCTTGTGTGCGAGCCAGGGCGGGCCGGTCAGGTCGCCGATAGCATAGACGCCAGGCTCGCCGGTGCGGCCCATCGGGTCGGTCAGCACATGCGTGCGGTCCACCTGAATCTTGGTGCCCTCCAGGCCGATTTTTTCCACATTGCCGACGATGCCGACGGCGGAAATCAAACGGTCCGCGACGATCTCCTGCACCTTGCCATTGGCCTCGATGATGGCGGTGACATTGTCGGCACCCTTGCGCACGCCCTGCACGCGGGCATTGGTGATGACCGCCATGCCCTGCTTCACGAAGGCCTTCTGCACGAAGCTGGAAATCTCCGCGTCCTCCACCGGCAGCACGCGGTCCATCATCTCCACCAGCGTCACCTTCGCACCCATGTTCAGGTAGAAGGACGCGAATTCGGAGCCGATCGCGCCCGAGCCCACCACGATCAGCGATTTCGGCATCGCGGTCGGCACCATGGCTTCCTTGTAGGACCAGATCAGCTTGCCATCGGGCTCCATCCCCGGCAGCACGCGGG
>JAAFHD010000494.1 GCA_013298245.1 Alphaproteobacteria bacterium | reverse complement strand
CGCGAGCAGGCGCAGCGATCCATCGCGCAACTGCCCCACCAGCGTGGTGATGGGCGCGTTCAGCATGTCGATCTGCCCCGCCAGCAAATCCTGCAATGCGGGCGGCGTGCCGCGATAGGGGATGTGGTCGAGCTGCGCCGCACCCGTGGCGCGCGCCAGCAAAGCGCCGGTGATGTGTTCCGCCGACCCCACGCCCGAGGTGCCGTAGCGCACGGGGCGCATGCGCGCCGCGGCGATCAGCGCCGCCATGGTCGCGAAGGGGGAATTGGCGCGCACCACGCTGACGGTCGGCGCCTCCGCCAGCATCGCGATATGGGTGAAATCGGTCACCGGGTCATAGGGGACGGCGGGCAGCACGCCCGGCGCGAAGCCGAAGGGAATGGCGTGCGAGACAGCCAGCGTCAGCCCGTCCGGCGCGGATTTGGCGACCGCGTCGGCGCCGATCGTGCCCGAAGCGCCGGCGCGATTCTCGACGACGATGTTGGTGCCGAGTGCCTCCGCCAACGGGGCCGCGAACAAGCGCCCGATGGCGTCCGCCAGGCCGCCTGCGGGGAAGCCCGCGATCAGGCGGATGGGCTGGCGGTTCGGCCAGGCCTGGGCCTGCGCTGCCGTGGCCAGCAGGGCGGGGGCAGCGAGAAGAACGCGGCGTTGCATGGTTCGAAGGCTCCGATTGCACAGGGGCGGGGCAGCCGTTCGCCTTTGGGGGCTGCGGCGGCTGTTCTGGCGTCGGTGATGCAATGCGCGTGCCGAAGGCTGATCGCGCCATGCACTGTCATGTCCCGGCGGCGCGACATGCGTTGAGGTCACGAAGCGGGAGCGAATCGCGCCCCCGAACCAGCCTATTGCCAGCCCACCGTATCGCGCCCGCGTTCCAGCAGGCGCAGGCCGACAACCAACGCCAACCCAGCACCCGCGGCACCCAGCGCCGCGAAGCCCGGCGCGATGCGGCCCGGCTGCAAGCCATCGGTGATCAGCACGCCCAGCACCGCCAGGATCATCGCCAGACCCAGCACCACCAGCCCAAACCCGACACGCTGCAACATGGCACTCCCACCTTCGCTGGGCGGCCGCTTCACCGAACGGGCTGGTGCAGCCTGTTCGGATCGGACGCCGGGGGCAGATCGCCCCGTCGGATGCCTTTTCACACGGCAGATGGGCGGCAACCGGCCCGGAATGGGGCGATGTCATGGCATTGCGCGGGGCTGCGTCCTCTGGAAAGCTTCCGGGACAAGAATGAGGATGGCACCATGAAACGCTTATTGTTGGCGGCGGCCTTCGCCGCTTTCGCGCTGCCCGCGGCGGCGCAAACCGCCCAGCCGCCGCTGCGTTGCGCGGTTGACGGCACCTTCGCCCCGCACGCCTTTCCCAATCTGCAAGGCGGCGTGCAGGGCTTCCAGATTGATCTGTTCCGCGAAGTGGCACGCCGCATGGGGCGTGAGATTGTCATCGACAGTGCGGCGTTTTCCGGGCTGATCCCGGCGCTGAATGCGGGGCGGTATGACTTCCTCTGCGCGCCCACCACGGTCACGCGCGAACGCGCGGAAGCGCTGCTGTTCACCGAAGGCTATCTGTGGACGGAACTGCAATTCGGCATCCGCCGCGGCACGCCGCCCATCCGGTCGGAAGAGGACCTGCGGGGTGCGACCATCAGCGTCAACAAGGGCACGCCCTATGAGCAATGGGTGACGCGCAACGCCGAGCGCCTGAACCTGACGCTGATGGCCTTCGACAGCCAGGCCGATGCGGCGCAGGCCGTCATTCAGGGGCGTGCGCGGGCGAACCTGTCGGGCAATACGGTGGTGCGGTATTCGGCGTCGCGCACGCCGCAATACGTGGCCGACTTCGTGCTGCCGGGGTCGCGCATGCATTGGGGCACGCCCTTCCGGCGCGACAGCGGCGCCCTGCGCAACCAGGTGGAAGACGTGCTGACCTGCATGAAGCGCGATGGCTTCATCGCGCGGATTTCGGAGCGCTGGTTCGGCAATGCGCCCGGGCCTGACCAGGCGGAGCGGGTGGAATTCCCGGGCTATGGCCCGCCCGACCTGCCGGGCTTTGACGCGACGCCGCAGAACCCGCGCTGCTGAGCAACACATCGCCGCCCGCGCGCAAGACCGAGCCGCCTGGCGCCGCCACACTGCTGGCGCCAGGAGGTATCCACCATGGACCAGCCCATCCCGCCATTCACGGCCGAGCAATGGCAGGATGCCCAGCGCCTGATCGCCCGAAGCTGGGTCGATGCGGCCTTCAAGGCGGCGCTGCTGGCCGACCCCATGGGCACGCTGGCGGCCGAAGGCTTCGCGCTGCCCGAGGGCATCAGCGTGAAGTTCCACGCCAATACCCCCGGCACCGTGCATGTGGTGCTGCCCGACCCGCCGAGTGCTGTGCTGTCCGATGACGACCTGGCCAATGCCGCCGGCGGCATTTTCACTTTCCCGGCCACGGTCTTCCAGTCGCTCGGGCCGATGAGTGCGGGCAGCAACGCGACGGGCGGGAATATGAGCACGCCGAGCCCGGGTTGCGCCATATCGAGCATCACGGATATTCCGCCGCCTTCGGTGTCCCAGTTGAGCGCCTTCACCTGAACCGCGGCGTGTTGCGGCGCGTGATGGCTTGCGCCTAGGGTTGGTGATCGCGCGGATGCACCGCGGCGCGATGCTTGTCCCCACTGGTGCGGCGCCCCCGCCTGATGCCGCCTGAAACCGCCTGGGACCGTTTTGTCGACAGTTTCTTCAATGCGCGTGTGGCGGCGGAATACGCGCCCAAGGTGGTCGAGGGCATGGGGGTGACGGTCGTGCTGGCGGCGGCCGTG
>JAAFHD010000493.1 GCA_013298245.1 Alphaproteobacteria bacterium | reverse complement strand
GACCCGCATTTCCACAACACCACCAATAATTCCATGATGGCGCGGCAGATCTTCGAGCCGCTGTTCGAACTGGACAACAACGCGGTGCCGCAACCGCGGCTCGGGCGTAGCCTGCGCCAGATCGACCCGCTGACCTGGGAGGTGAAGCTGCGCACCGATGCGCGCTTCCATGACGGCACGCCGTTTACGCCGGACGACGTCGCCTTCACCTTCGCGCGCATCCCAACGGTGCCGAACAGCCCGGCCCTGTTCACCCCCGCCGTGCGCACCATCAGCCGCATCGAAATCCTCGATGCCGAGACCATCCGGCTGCACACGCGCGAACCCAACCCGCTGATGGGCTTTGACCTGGCGGCACCCTTCATCCTCTCGCGCAGCATCCATGGCCCGAACCCGACCACCAGCGATTTCAACAGCGGCCGCCTGGCCGTCGGCACCGGCCCCTATCGCTTCGAGGCCTTCGCACCCGGCCAGCATCTGCGCATCACCCGCAACCCGACCTATTGGGGCCCGCCCGAGCCTTGGGACCGCGTCACCATCCGCTTCATCCCGCAGGCCGCATCGCGCGTCGCGGCATTGCTGACGGGCGAAGTGGACCTGATCGACTATGTGCCGGTGCAGGATGTGGCGCGGCTGCGCGGTGATGCGCGCTTTCGCCTGTTCGAAGTGGACAGCGTCACCTTCGTCTACCTGTTCCCGGACAGCATGCGCGAGCAATCGCCGCATGTGACCGACCGCCAGGGCCGCCCGCTGCCCGCCAACCCGCTGGCGGACCGCCGCGTGCGCCAGGCGCTGTCATTGGCCATCCCGCGGCAGGTGATTTCCGAACGCCTCTATCAGGGCCTCGCGACACCCACCGACCAGTTCGCATCCCCCATCGCGGAGCACCGGCTGGAGGGCCTGCCGGGCCTGCCCTACGACCCCGCCCGCGCCCGCGCCCTGCTGGCCGAAGCGGGCTATCCGGATGGCTTCCGCCTGGCCGTGCATGGCCCCAACGGCTTCTTCCCCTCGGATGACAATCTGCTCCAGGCGCTGGCCCAGGCCTTCACCCGCATCGGCATCGAAACCCAAGTCCAGGCGCTGCCGCCCGCCAACCTGTTCAGCCGTGCGACGAACCGCGAATTCTCGCTGTTCATGACCTATTTCAGCAGCTTCCTGACCATCAACCCGATGCGTCAGGTGGTGATGACCCGCAACCCGGACCAGGGCCACGGCCCCTTCAACCGCCAGCGCTATTCCAACCCGCGCATGGACACGCCGCTGGCCGAGGCGCTGATCACGATGAATGAACCGCGCCGGCGCGAATTGACGCAGATCGCGGCGCGCGAATTGCTGGACGATATGGGCGTGATCCCGCTGATCAACCTGCGCAATGTCTGGGCCGGGCGGGCCGATCGGGTGGTGTATGACGCAAGCCCGACCAACCACACGACGGCGACGCTGGCGCGCCCGCCGCGGTAGAATATCAGCCGGCCGCGAACGCACGGTGATGGTGGAGCGCGCATAGGAGAAGTAGCGCTCGCTGAGTGCGGCGCCGAGAAGGGTTCGGCGCTGGTTTCGCCTGGCATGGTCTTGATGTCATCGGGCATGCCGGATTCGCGCTCTGTTCGCTGGGCTGCGGCGGGAGCGTGCGGGAGCGCGGGAGGCCAGCGCGGCGCCGCTCAATCGGTTGGCGCCAGCAATTCTACGGTCGGAAAATAGCGCCGGTAGCGACGGACATCACGTGTCAGCAGGGGTAGCTGTGCGGTCGCCGCATGCGCGCCAATGAAGAAATCCGGCAGCACGCTGGCCCGCGCGCCACCAGCAGAGCGATACCGCTGGAACACCTTGCCGGCGAGGAACAGAGCCTCACGCGGGATGGTTGCCGTCTCGATGCGGGCAGTGGCCAGCACGCCATCGACCTCCTCAATGCGCCGAAAGCCAACCGAGAACTCGGCATAAACCACATCATTGATCAGCAACGGCCCGCGCAAGGATGCGGCTTCCAGCTGGCCCTGCGACCATTCGACCCAATTCGCGTCATCGGTCACCAGGTCCAGCAGCACATTGGTGTCGATCAGTGTCACCTCAGTCCTCGCCACGCGTCAGCGCCATGATCTGCGCGGTTGTCATGCCCGCGGTGGCGCGGCCGCGCAGCTTGGCGAACCGGCTGGCCGGTCGGGTCGCGGCACCGCGCCGGACCACCTTGTTGAGCACGACGCTCCCGTCCTCGTTCATGTCGAAGGTCACGGCGCTGCCGGGCTTGATGCCGAGCAGTTCGCGGACTTCCTTTGGGATCGTGACCTGGCCCTTGGTGGTGACCGTCGTGGGCATCGAGAGCTCCTGTAATACCGAAGCGGCTATGCGTATTACTTAAGCGGCTTCTCGCCGCTGCGCCACAGTGAACGCGCCGGTGAAGATGTTCAGCACCCAGGCGGGCGGTGCTGCGCCCAGGGCCGCGCCTGTTCCAGCAGCGCGCCCAAGCGCAGCACATCCGCCTCCGCCCGCCAGCGGCCGACGATCTGCAGGCCGATGGGCAGCCCGTCCTTGCCGAAGCCCGAAGGCACGGTCAGCGCCGGGTGGCCCGTCAGGTTGAACGGGTATTGCGCCGAGGTCCAACCCTGCCTGGTGATGCCCGTCAGCACCCCATCCACCTCCACCTCGTCATGGGCCGCATCGAACCCGACGGGCAGCGCGGTGCGGGACATGGTGGGCATCATCAGCGCGTCATAGCGCTGCAGCAGGGATTGGATGGTGCGGAAGAGCCGCGTGCGGGCATATAGCGCCTGCCGGAATTGTGCCAGGGAAAACTCGGCGCCGCGGCGCATGAATTCC
>JAAFHD010000492.1 GCA_013298245.1 Alphaproteobacteria bacterium | reverse complement strand
TCGCCTCGATCGCCAGTGCGAGGCCCTGCTGCACGACGCAGGCCTGGCCCACATCCACCGCTGCCATCGCGCGCAGGATGCGGATGCCGCGCGCGATGTCGTGGCGCGTCGCCGCATCGGGTTGCGGCCCGGCCAGCTGGCCGCTTGCCGCCAGCATATCGCCGCGCAGCTGTGCCGCCGTGATGACCTCGAAGCCCTCCGCCTCCAGCAGCTGTGTCACCGCGCGCAGGATGCTGTCATCGCCCAGCAGCGCCGCCTTGCCGATGCGCGCCAGCGCGCCGGCCATCCACATATCCGGCAGCAGCGACAGCATCGATGGGCGCTTGGCGGCACCCGACAGCACGATCTGCTTCACCCCCGCCTGCCGCAACGCGCCGATGATGCGCCCGCCCGCGCCCAGCCGGATCACCTCATGCGGGAAACCCTGAAAGCGCGCCGCATCGCCGAATTCCTTGATGACGATGACCAGCACCGGCCGGCCTGCATCGCGTGCGGCCTGCGCCAAACGCTGCGGAAAATCACCGCCGCCGGCCAGGATGCCGACGGGCCCGCTCACGCGTCGTCGTCTTCGGCTGCCATGCGGCCGGGGCGCACCATTTCCCGCTTGCGGTCGGGCGCGTCGATGAAGGTCAGCACCTCCTCGACCAGCGCATCACCGGCGAAGCGCGCGCGCACCGCGGCCATTTTTTCGGCGAAGGTGCCGGCATCCTTGAACAAGGCCTGGAAGGCCAGCCGCAGCGCCGCCAGGTTTTCCTTGGAAAAGCCGCGCCGGCGCAGGCCGATCACATTCAGCCCAACCAGCCTGGCCGGCAGCCCGAACACATTGCCAAAGGGCGGCACGTCATTGGTCACACCGGCCAGCCCGCCGATCATGGTGTGCCGCCCGATCCGCACCAGCTGATGGATGGCAGCCCCGCCACCCACGAAAACCTGCTCACCCAGCTGCACATGGCCGCCCAGCATCACGTTGTTGGCCAGGATCACGCGGTCGGCCACGGTGCAGTCATGCGCGACATGGCTGCACGCCATCAGCATGCAGTCGGCCCCCACGCGGGTCATGCCATCGCCACCCATGGAACCGCGATGGACCGTGACGTGTTCGCGCAGCAGCGTGCGCGCACCCACATTCACGCCGGTCAGCCGGCCGTCATATTTCAGATCCTGCGGCGGCAGGCCCACGGATGCGAAGGGCATCAAGCGCACGCCTTCGCGCAGGGTCGTGCGCCCATCCACCACGGCGTGGGAGACCAGCTCCACGCCCGCCTCCAGCACGCAATCCGGCCCCACCGTGCAGAAGGGGCCGATCTTCACATCAGGTGCCAGCACTGCGCCCGGCGCCACCACCGCCGTCGCATGCACCAGGCTCATCGGTCGCGGATCATCGCGGTGAAGGTGGCTTCCGCGACCAGGACGCCATCGACCTTCGCTTCGCCGGTGAATTTCCAGACCATCATGCGCTTCTGCGCCTTCTTCACATGGAGTTCCAGGCGGTCACCGGGCATCACGGGGCGGCGGAATTTCGCGTTCTCGATCGCCATGAAATACACGAGCTTGCCGCGGAATTCGGCCCCCAGTGTTTCCACCACCAGCACGGCCGCCGTCTGCGCCATCGCTTCCACGATCAGCACGCCCGGCATCACGGGGTCGGACGGGAAATGCCCCTGGAAGAAATTGTCGTTGATGGTGACGTTCTTGATGCCGATGCAGCTGTCATCGCGCACCATGTCCAGCACGCGATCGACCAGCAGCATCGGGTAGCGATGCGGGATGGCGGCCATGATGCCGTGGATGTTGATGGTCTCGCCGGTCATTCCTTGGTGTCCTGTTGGCTGCGTTGCGCGGCGGCGAGCCGGCGCAGCGTGGCTATATCACGCATCGCGGTTTTCATAGGCTGGGCGGGGCTGCCGAACATGATTTCGCCGGGCGGCACATCATCCATGATGCCCGATTGCGCGCCCACGCGCACGCCGCGCCCCAGCCGCACATGGTCCTTCACGCCGACCTGCCCGCCCAGCACCACCCGGTCCTCGAGCGTGACCGAGCCCGACAGCCCGACCAGGCCTGCCATGATGCAGCCCGTGCCGGTGCGGGTGTTGTGGCCGATCTGCACCAGGTTATCGATGCGCGTCATCGGCCCGATCACGGTGTCATCCAGGGCACCGCGGTCGATCGTGGAATTGGCGCCGACCTCGACGAAATCGCCCAGAATCACGCGGCCCAGCTGCGGTTTGGTGATGTAGCGCCCGGTCTCATCCGGCTCGAAGCCGAAGCCTTCCTGGCCGACGCGGGCACCTGGGTGCAGCACGACGCCCTGGCCGCAAATCGCGTGGGTGATGCTGGCATGCGGGTGGATCACGCAGCGGGCACCCAACACCACGCCAGCGCCCACCACGGCATGCGGGTGCAGCACGCAGGCGGCGCCAATCTCCGCGCGCGGCCCGATCACGGCATAGGGGCCGATCTCCGCGTCATCGGCCACCACCGCATCGGGTGCTATCACGGCGGTCGGGTGCCGATGCCCGCGCCCGGCCGCGACCGGATGGAACAGCGCGGCGGCGCGCGCAAATGCCAATTGCGGATTGTCCACGATGATGGCGATGCAGCCCGCCGCCACGCGCGGCGCCATCGCGGCCTTCAGCAGAACCGCGCCGGCCTGTGTGGCCGCCAGCGCATCGGCCAGCTTCGGGCTGTCGCAGAAACTGATGTCATCGGCCGTTGCGTTGCCCAGTGCGGCGACGCCCCGAAAAATCCGCGCGCCATCCGCACCTGACGTGCCGCGCACGGCCGTCAGGATCGCGCCCAGGCCTTGCGGCCCG
>JAAFHD010000491.1:1219-2817 GCA_013298245.1 Alphaproteobacteria bacterium | reverse complement strand
GCAATCATCGACACCGGAATCGCAACCGCCGGAATGATCGTCGCGCGGAAGCTGCGCAGGAACAGGAAGATCACGCCCACCACCAACAGCAGCGCGGTGATCAACGCATGCTCCACCTCATAGATGGATTGCGCGATGAACAGGCTTTCGTCGAAGCCGTAATCGACATTCACGCCCTCGGGCAGCGACGGCCGGATGCGCTCCACCTCCGCCTTCACATCATTCGCGACCGACAGCGTATTCGCTGTCGATTGCCGCAGAATGCCCAGCCCCACGCCCGGTCGCCCATTGATGCGGTATTCGCCGCGCGGCTCCTCAGGTGCGACTTCCACCCGCGCCACATCGCCCAACAAAACCTGCGCGCCCGATGCCGCATTGCGCGAAACCACCAGCGTGCGGAACTGCTCCGGCCGCGACAGCCGCGTATCGGTCCGCACCGTCAATTCGCGCGCGGCCGATTCCAGGCGCCCGCCCGGCAGCTCCACGTTTTCGCGGCGGATCGCATCCTCCACGTCCTGCACGGTCAGCCCGCGCGCGGCCAGCGCCTGGCGGTCCAGCCAGATGCGCATGGAATAGCGCCGCTCTCCCTGGAAGATGATCTGCGCCACGCCGTCGACGGTCGCGATGCGGTCCGCCATGCGCCGGCGCGCCACGTCCGTCAGTTCCATCCCCGACAGCCGGTCGGATGACAGCGCGATCCACAGGATGGGCCGCTGGTCGCCATCCTGCTTGGCCACCACCGGCGTCTCCGCCTGTTCCGGCAGGCGTGACAGCGCACGCGCCACGCGGTCACGCACATCATTCGCCGCACTGTCCACATCGCGGTTCAGGCGGAATTCGATCGTCACCGCCGAGCGCTCATCGCGGCTGGCAGAGGTGATGGTCTTCACCCCCTCAATGCCCGCGACCGCGCCCTCGATGATCTCGGTGATCTGCGTATCGACAATCGCCGCCGAGGCACCGCGATAGATGGTGGTGATCTGCACGATCGGCGGGTCGATCGCCGGCAATTCGCGCACCGGCATCTGCCACATCGCAGCGCCACCCAGCACGCAGAGCAGCAGCGAAATCACCGTCGCGAAAACGGGTCGCTTGATCGAGATGTCGGACAGCATCATGGCTTCAGCTCACCGGACGCGAGAGGGTTTCAGTCACGCGCACCGGCACATTGGGCCGCATGCGTTGCAGGCCGCGCACCACGACGGGTTCGCCCACGCGGATGCCTTGGGTGATCTCCACCTCACCGGCCAGGCGCAGGCCCACCTGCACCTCCTGGCGCACGGCGCGGCCTTCGCGAACGGCATAGACGAAGATGCGCTCGCCCACCGGGTCCAGCGCTTCCTCCGGCACCAGCAGCGCGTTGTCGCGTTGCGCCAGCGTGATCTGCACATTCAGGAACATGCCCGATTTCAGCGCCTCATCCGCATTGTCGAATTCGCTGATCAGGCGGATGGAGCGCGTCGCGGAATCGATGCGCGTATCCAGCACCGCAACCCGCCCCTCGAACCGCCGCGGGCCATGCGCGACCGAAGTCGCCGCCACGATATTGCCCGCGCGCACCCGGGCCAAAAACACTTCCGGGATGTTGAATTCCACCC
>JAAFHD010000491.1:0-1209 GCA_013298245.1 Alphaproteobacteria bacterium | reverse complement strand
CGTCCAGCGTGGTGATCAGCGTGCCCGGCTGGATCAGCGCGCCCAGCGACACATTGCGCAGCCCCACGCGGCCACTGAAAGGTGCTGTCAGCCGCAGCTCTTCCATGCGCGCCTGGAATTGCCGCACGCGGCCTTCCGCCTGGCGCGCCGCGGCGTCCAGCCGGTCGATCTGCGCCTGCGCCACCGCCTGGCCGGCGGGCAGCGCGCGCGCACGCTGCAACTGCACCCGCGCGTCATCGGCGGCCGCACGCGCCTGGTCCAATTCCGCACGCACCGAGCCACTATCCAGCTCCACCAGCACATCGCCGGCCTGCACCATCTGCCCTTCCTGGAAGCGGATGGAGGTGACGATGCCGGCCACCTTGCCGGTGATGTTCACCGATTCCCGCGCGCGCACGGTGCCGACACTTTCCGCCCGTTCCAGCACGATGCCGCTGCGCGCCAGCGCCACCGCCACCGCCACCGCCGCACCCGCTGGCGGGCCTGCGGGGCGTTGCGCCGCCTGGGTGCTGCCATCCATGCCCACCAGCGCCAAGGGCTTCGGCACGCCCAACGCATCCGCGTAGAAATGCCACCCCGCGCCCGCGCCGCCGAGGACAGCCAGAACCGCCAATTGGGTCCATGCACGCATGTTGGTTACATTCCCGGAAAGAGCCCAAGCGCCGTGTAGGGTCTTTGCCCCATCACCGCCAGAGGAAATTACGCATCCGTCAGCTTGATGCAACGCGCCTGCCGCCCGCCGCCGCAATCCACCATGGCGGGCACGCCCTGGTCGCAGGCCGGCTCGGCCAGGCCGCAGCGTGGCGAGAAGCTGCAGGTGGTGGGCGCGGTGGCCAGGCTCGGCGGCGCGCCGGGGATGGTGGTCAGCACCTTGCCGCGCATATTGCCGTGCACCGTGCTGTTCAAAAGCCCCTGCGGATAGGGGTGCAAGGGGCCTGCCATGAAGGGGCCGATCGGGCCTTCCTCCACCACGCGGCCGGCATACATGACGGCCACGCGGTCGGCGATTTCACCGGCGACACCCAGATCATGCGTGACGAATATAACGCCCATGCCGAGACGCTGCTGCAACTCGCGCAGCAGCAGCAGCACCTGGATCTGCACCGTGGCATCCAGCGCCGTGGTGGGTTCGTCGGCCAGCAGCAGCTTGGGGCGGCAGGCCAGGGCCACCGCGATCATCGCGCGCTGGCGCAGCCCGCCTGACAGCTC
>JAAFHD010000490.1 GCA_013298245.1 Alphaproteobacteria bacterium | reverse complement strand
CGGCCGGCTGCTCGGCTGGTCGTTGGCACGCAGCGGCCCCATGGCGCTCGACACCACATTCGGCAACACGGTCATGATGGGTATTCCCATCATCTTCGCCGCCTTCGGCCAGGCGGGGCTGTCCATTCTGCTGGTGATCTTGGCGCTGCATGCGTTGTTGCTGCTGACCACAGGCACGGTGGTCGCGGAAATTGCGGCACACGCGCAGGCAAAGCCCATGGCCGTGGCGCGCGCGGCGGCCAGCGGGGTGCTGCGCAACCCGATCGTCGTTTCGGTCTTCGCAGCGTTGGGCGTGGCACTGCTGGGCCTGCCGGTGCCGGACATCCTGCGCCGCACGCTGGAAATGCTGGGCGCCGCCGGTCCACCCGCCGCGCTATTCGCGCTGGGCGCGTCGCTGACCGGTTTCAACATCGGCGCCGCCTGGCGGCAGACCAGCGTGACACTGCTGCTGAAACTGGCGGTGCTGCCCGCGCTGGTATGGGTGTGCTGTTGGGCGGGCGGATTGTCCGCGCTGGAAACCGCCGTCGCCACCGTCACGGCGGCGTTGCCCACTGGCGCCAACGCCTTCCTGATGGCCAGCCGCTACCGGATCGGCATGGCCGAATCCGGCGCAGCCGTGTTGGTCAGCACGGCGCTATCCGTGCTGACGCTCCCAGCAGTGTTAATCTTGGCGAGGCTATGATGCTGCCGCGGCCATGGCGCGCTTGCCGCGCCGATGCCGCGCGATCAGCCCGCGCATCAGCGTCTTCATCTGCATCGCGTCGATTTCCGGGTGGCGCGCCAGCAGGTCGGTCTCATGCTTCTTCGCGCTGACCAGAAGGTCGGCCACCATGCTTTCCCCGCGCGGTGTCATCTGGATGCGCACGACACGACGGTCACGCGCATCCGGCAGGCGCTTCACCAGGCCATCGCGCACCATGCGGTCGAGCAGCTTGGTCATGGTGGGCTGTTGCAGCAGGCAGGTATCCGCAAGGCCACTGACGGTCTCGCCGGGGCTGCCGGACAGGGTCGCCAAAACCCGCCACACCGGCACCTGCACACCAGCGCGGCGCAGCACGGAATGAAACTCGGCCGATACGACATGCGATGCACGCGCCAGCAGATAGAGCAGATAGTCGTCGACAAAGCGCGGCGCGTCGCCGGTTGCACTGGCCATTGAAAGCCTCCCTCTTAGTGCGCGTCACTCAAATGGATGATGTCGGTAACGGCAAGCCCTTGTTCCAAATGGGGTTGCGGAGCGGCCGCCCGAGGAGCATCCTCGGAAATCATTGTTTTTGTGGCGTTTCGAAGCGAGTGATAACGATAGCGAAAGTATATCAGACCATTTTCGTATTGTATGGCATACACAAATCCGCATATTGCAAAAATTTAAGCGGTCTAGATGGCTTGAAGTTCAGGAAAGGTTCACGATCCCGACCATGTTGACGGATAGAATCGAGGCCCACTGGCTGGGCGCCTTCGCGCGGGTGCTTGATCTGTGTCGTCCGGCAGCATCGGAAGTGGTCTGCATCCTGGCCGAGTCGCAATCGCGCGCGCTGAACATCGAATTGGCGGAACTGGCGGCATTGCAAGCCGGGCTGCGTCCTTTTCGCTGCATCCTGCCAACGCCCGCGGCGGCCGCGCCGGTGCCAGTGCGCTCGACCGGCGCGTCGCGCGCGCTGCAGGGCCACCCGGCCGCGCTGGCCGCGCTGAAGGCCAGCCCGCTGATCCTGGACCTGACCATGGAAGGATTGTTGCACGCGCCTGAACTGCGCGACATCTTGGCCAGTGGCGCGCGCGTCATGATGGTCAGCAACGAACACCCGGAGGCGCTGGCCCGCCTGGTGCCGCGCGCTGAGGATGAAGCCACCGTCAAATCCGCGGTGAAGCGCGCGCGCGCAGCGAAGCGCATGCACGTGGCTTCCCCGGCCGGCACCGACCTGCATGTGGACATGACAGGTGCCACCACCGCCGGCGTCTGGGGCTGGACCGACCGGCCAGGCACCATCGCGCATTGGCCGGGCGGCGTGGTCGTGTCCTTCCCGGCGCGCGGCACCGTGCGTGGCCGCCTGGTGCTGGACGCGGGCGATGTGAACCTGACCTTCAAGCGCTATCTGACCGACCGCGTGACGCTGACGCTGGAGGACGACCACATCACCGCCATCGAAGGCCACGGCACCGACGCCGCGCTGATGCGCCGCTACCTGGAAGCCTGGGGTGACCGCGCGGCATACGCGGTATCCCATGTCGGCTGGGGTCTAAACCCGCGCGCACGCTATGAGGCCCTGACCATGTACGACCAACGCGACACCAACGGCACGGAACTGCGCTGCGTGGCGGGGAATTTCCTGTTCTCCACCGGCGCCAATGAATTCGCCGGGCGCTTCACGGAAGGCCATTTCGACATCCCCGTCTTCAACACGACGATCACCCTGGATGGCGAAGCCGTTGTGCGCGACGGGGTGGTGCTGTGAACGCCTTCATCGATTGGCCCGGCGCTGGCGTGCCGGTGGTATGCCTGTCCGGCATAGGTGGCGCGGCGTATCTCTGGGCGGGCACCGCGCGCGCTTTGACCGGCAGGCGCGTGCTGGCCTGGAACCAGCCCGGCTATGGTGGCCGCGCGCTGATCGATCCGCTGGATTTTGCCGCGCTGGCAGACACGCTGGCCGCCGACCTAGACCCACCCATCGTGGACCTGGTTGGGCATTCCATGGGCGGCATGATCGCGCTGGAATTCGCGCTGCGTTTCCCCGCGCGCGTGCGCCGCCTGGTGCCCTATGCCACCACGCCGGCGTTCGGCGGCAAGGACCCCGCCTTCGCCGAGGCCTTCCTGGCGCGCCGCCTGAAAC
>JAAFHD010000049.1 GCA_013298245.1 Alphaproteobacteria bacterium | reverse complement strand
TCTGCCAGCGCCGAATGGACGTTTCCCGCAGGTATCAGGGGTGCGATTTGTGCCTGGACCGCCACTGGTGATCGAGGTGCGGCAGGGCGGCGAATGGCGCCCGCTGGACCCCGAACGCGCCTATGTTGTCGCGACCAACAGCTTCCTGCGCGGCGGCGGCGATGGCTACACCATGTTCCGCGATGCGGCGCTGGAAGCCTATGACCAGGGGCCGAATTTGGATGAGGCGCTGGTCACGCTGATGGGCCGATGAAGCGCAGGTTTTCTTCGCGGATTTTCGCAGCCGCATCGTCATACAGAAAGGGCAGGAAGGCGTAGCGCCTGCCCTTCGTCACCGGCAGCGCCTGGTGCAGCAGCGAGCAGGAAAACACCACCGCACCGCCCGTTGGCGCGCGATATTGCGTCGGGCCGAATTCGGCGAAACGCAGGTCGCCGCCTTCGAAATCTTCGGCGTTCAGGTTGATCGTCACGGCGAAGCGGCGATGCGCCGTGCCCTTGGTCGTGTTGTCGCGATGGGCGGCGAAATGCCCGCCTTCCTGCGCGTCGTAGCAGGCGACGAGGTAGCGCTCCATGCGGGTTGCCTGGAACTGGAAACTGCGCGCGATCTCCGGCACCAGGCGGCGCACGATGCGGTTCTGCGTCGCCTGTTTCAGCGGGCCGTCTTCCAGCATCGCGTCGCGGCGGACCTTGTGGTTGCGGTCATGCACGGCGACGGTGCGGCCATCGACTTCGCGCATGAAGCCGCTGGCTTCGCCGCCCTGGCGGTCATATTCGGCGATCAGCGCGCGGCAGAGTTCGGGCTCGAAAACACGCGGCAGGACCAACACCGGGGCGGGCACCGGCACGCCGGCATGCAGGCCTGGTGGCGGCAGTGCGGCCATGCGCGCCAGCAACGCGGGCAGTGCGTTCAGCGCGACCATTTCTATCAGGCGCAACTGCGGGTCCAGCAGCATCCAGCATGGTTGATAGCGCAAGCCACCTTCGCCATTATGCGCGACACCGAAGGCGCGGCTGACGGCGCCATCCATGTCCCACACGGCGCGATAGGCGGGCGGCGCTTGTGGGATGCGCGCTTCCGCGCGATCGGCCGGGTCCACGCTGATCAGCAGCGCGCAGGCGTGGTCGATGTCGCGCAGCGCGGGCGTGCCATGCAGCGCGGCCAGTGCCTCCTGCGCCATAGGCTGCGCGGCGCTGCCCACAAAACCCAACAGCACATAGCGGCCGGCCAGCGATGAAAACGCGAAACGCGGATTGGCATCCGTCGCCGCGATCCAGTGCGGCGCGGCTTCACCGGGGCGGAGCGGCTGCGGGGCGTCGGTCATCGGCGTGGCAGGAAGCCCATGATGTCCATGGTGCGCGCCAGGATGGGTGCGGCAATCGCATCCGCCTTTTCCGCACCGCGTCGCAGTGCTGCGTCCAGCGCGCCAGGGTCTTGCAGAAGGTGGTTCATCTCCGCGCGGATGGGGGCCAGGTGCGCGACCAGCGCATCGGCCAGCGCTGGCTTGAAGGCGCCGAAACCCTTGCCCGCGTGTTCAGCAAGAACGGCTTCCGGGGTGGTGCCGGTGACGGCGGCAAGGATGCCGACCAGGTTGCGCGCCTCCGGCCTGGCGTCCAGCGCGGCCAGGTTGTCGGGCAGCACGTCTGGGTCGGTCTTGGCGCGCTTGATCTTGTCGGCGATCGCGTCGTCGCTGTCATTCAGGTTGATGCGCGACTGGTCTGACGGGTCGGACTTGCTCATCTTCTTCGTGCCGTCGCGCAGGCTCATCACGCGCGCGGCCACGCCCTGGATCATCGGCTCGATGCGCGGGAAGAAATCGACGCCATAGTCGTGGTTGAACTTCTGCGCGATGTCGTTGGCCAGCTCCAGATGCTGACGTTGGTCATCGCCCACCGGCACGACATTGGCGTGATAGGCCAGGATGTCCGCCGCCATCAGGTTCGGATAGACGAACAACCCGGCCGATGCGGCCTCGCGGTCCTTGCCGGCCTTGTCCTTGAACTGCGTCATGCGGTTCAGCCAGCCGATGCGGGCGACGCAGTTGAACAACCAGCCCAGCTGCGCGTGCGCAGGCACATGGGACTGCACGAACAGCACGCATTTTTCTGGCGACAAGCCACAGGCGATCAGCGCCGCTGCCATTTCCCGCGTTTGCGCCAGCAGCTGCGCCGGCGCCTGGAATGCGGTGACGGCGTGCAGGTCCACCACGCAATAGATGCAGTCGGTCGTGTCCTGCATCGGCACCCAGTTGCGGATCGCGCCGAGATAATTGCCGAGTGTCGGCACGCCCGACGGTTGAATGCCTGAAAAGACGCGCTGCATGATGGTCCCGTGTGGTTGTTGCCCAAGGGTTCGCGCGGCGCGCGGCCCCGGTCAAGCGCGACGTCGCAACGCCCGCCAGGTGGCACCCAGATGCAGCCCGCCGGAGAAGTGGACCGCAGCCGCGTAGGCGCCGGCACCCAGCGCGCAGATCACCGCTAGCGCGGCGGCACCCATGAACCCCGTGCCCACGGGCAAGACGAAGATGGCGCCGCCGAGCACCGCCGCCATGCCCAGTGCGGCGGCCAGGATTCGCGGTGCCGCACGGCGCAGGCGGCGATCAGCGCGCCACAGGCGGCGCCGTCGCAACATCCACGCCAGCGCTGCCGCATTGACCCAGGCGGCGAAGCTGGTGGCCAGCGCGATGCCCGGCGCGCCCAAGGCCGTCCACCACAGGAAAGCCAGATTCAGTCCCAGATTCAGCGCCACGCAGAACAACCCAATATAGACCGGCGTGCGCGTATCGCCGCGCGCGAAAAACCCGGGCGCCAATGCCTTCACCGCGATGAAGGCAGGCAGGCCGGATGCATAGGCGACCAGCACCACCGCCGCATCCGCCGCATTGCCCGCGGTGAAGGCGCCGCGCTGGAACAGCACGGTGATGATGGGCAGTGCCAGCACCATCAGCGCCAATGCGGCGGGCAAGGCGAGGGCGAGGGTGATCTCCAGCGCGCGGTTCATGGCGCGATGCGCAGACAGCGTCTTGCCGGCGGAAAGATGCCCCGCAAGTGCTGGCAGCAGCGCCGTGCCGATAGCGGCGCCGATGACGCCCAGCGGCAATTGCGCGACGCGGTCGGCGTAGTAGAGCAAGGACAGCGCACCGACCGGCATCAGCGATGCGATCATCATGTCGACCGCCAGGTTGAGTTGCGTGACGCCCGCACCCAACACGCCGGGCAGCATGCGGCGCAGAACGGTTGCTTCCTCCGGCCCGATGCGCGGCGCGCGCGGCAGCACGGGCACACCAGCGCGCGCCGCGGCGAACCACACGATGCCGAGTTGCACCGCGCCTGAGACGGTGACGCCCCAGCTCAAGGCATGTGCGGGCGTGGCGACGAAGGGCGTCAGCCACAGCAGTGCCGCCATCGCGAGAAGGTTGAAAAACACTGGCGCCGCGGCCGCAGCGGAAAAGCGACCCATGCCGTTCAGCACGCCGCTCATCAGCGCCGCCAGGCAGATGAAGAACAGGTAGGGGAAGCAGATGCGCGTGAGTTCGACAGCGAGTGCGAATTGCGCCTCGCCACGCGCCGGGAAGCCAGGTGCGAGCACGGCCAGGACCTGCGGCATGAAGACCATGCCGAGCACCACAAGCACCGAAAGCCACAGGGCCAGTAGCATGCCCAACCGTTCCGCGAGTTGCTGCGCCGCGGCCACGCCTTGGCGCGTATAGGCCTGGGTGAAGGCAGGTATGAAGGCGGCGTTGAAGGCGCCTTCGCCGAACAGGCGGCGGAACAGGTTCGGCAGTTTGAGTGCCACGAAAAACGCATCCGCGATCGGGCCTGCGCCGAGCTTCGCCGCGATCAGCATGTCGCGCGCGAAGCCCAGGATTCGGCTGGCCATGGTCCAGCCGCCGATGGTCGCGATGTGGCGCAACATGAGGGCTACGCCGCGATCCGCTTGTGCGGACCACGGCTTCGCTGGTTGTTGAGAGAATGATTCACCGCGCCGGTGATGCCACCTTCGCGGATCATGCTCTAGACCGCCCCAACGACCTCGGGTGTTGCCAGTGCGTCCAGCAGCGCCTCGCGCAGCGGCGCCAGCTTGCGTTCATTGTCGATCTTCAGGCCGAACACGTCCTTCACGTAGAAGACGTCCACCGCGCGCACGCCATAGGTGGTGATGTGCGCCGATGCGATCTGCAAACCCTGCCCGGAAATCGCGGCGGTCACGTCATGCAGCAGGCCGGGGCGGTCGCAGCCGTTCACTTCGATGACGGTGTGGGTGTTGCTGGCGTGGTTGTCGACCACGACGCGCGGCGGCACGGTCACTGCGCGCAGCCGCGCCGGTTCGCGCCGCACCTTGCGGATTTCCTGCGCCAGTTTCAGTCGGCCATTCAGCGCCTGTTCGATCAGCACCGACAATTTCGCCAGCCGATGCGGCGCGTCCAGCGGCCCGCCGGACGTGTCCTGCACCCAGAAGGTGTCCAGCGCCATGCCATTGGTCAGCGTGTGGATGCGCGCGTCCACGATGGTGGCACCCGCCACCGCCAGCGCGCCGGAAATGCGGCTGAACAGGCCGGGATGGTCGATGGCGTAGACCGTCACCTCCGTCACGGCGCGCGCGCGCAGCACGTTGCTGCGCACGGTCAGAGGCGCTTGCGATGCCTCTGCCTCGCGGATGATCGCGGCGTGGCGCGCATGCGTGTCAGGGTCGAAGGACAGCCAGTATCCGGGGTAGCCCAACGCCAGGAAGCGCTCGACATCCACTTGCGGCCAGGCCTGCGCGACCAGCGTTTCGCCCACGGATTCCTTGGCGCGCGCAACGCGCACATCGCGCTCCGGCACGGTCAGTCCGCCGGCCAGCACTTCGGAGACGCGCCAATACACCTCGCGCAGCAGCGTGGCCTTCCAGCCGTTCCAGACCTTCGGCCCGACGGCGCGCATGTCCGCCACGGTCAGAACCAGCAGCAGGCGCAGGCGTTCGGGCGACTGCACCGTGTCGCTGATGTCGAGGATGGTTTTCGGGTCTTCGATGTCGCGCTTGAAGGCGGTCTGGCTGACCAGCAGATGATGCAGCACCAGCCACGAGACGGTCTCGGTTTCCTCGGCACTCATGCCCAGACGCGGGCAGATCTCCTGCGCCAACCGCGCGCCGATTTCGCTGTGGTCGCCGCCGCGGCCCTTGGCGATGTCGTGCAGCAACGTGGCCACGAACAATGCGCGCCGGGACTGCAATTGGCCGATCAGTTCGGACGCGACGGGCGCTTCCTGCGCCAGGCCGCCCGCTTCCATCTGGTGCAACACGCCGAGCGCCTGGATGGTGTGCTCATCGACGGTGAAAACGTGATAGGTGTCGAACTGCATCAGGCCGACGATGCGCGCCCATTCGGGCAGGTAGCGCGACATGAAGCCGGTCTCGTTGAGCAGGCCGACCCACTTCACCACATCCTTGCCGGTCAGCAGGTCGATGAAGAGCGCGCCGGCTTCGGGGTCGCCGCGCAGGCGTTCAGCCTGGCGCGAATGGCGGATCATCGCGCGGATCGCCAGCGGGTGGATTTCCAACGCGCGATCGCGTGCGGCCTGCGCGATCTTCAGCATCAGGATAGGCTCGCGCGAGAAGTCGCGATCCGGTGGTGCCGCCACCAGTTTCCCATCCGCGAATGCCAGGCCAATGCGCGCCAATTCGCCGTCGCCATCGCGGCGCCGCGCAGGTGGCCCGAGGGCCGCGCGTTCAATCGCCGGTTCCAGCACGCGCGCCAGGCGCACCACATCGCGCGCGGTCAGGAACAGGTGCTTCATGAAGCGCTCCGCCCCTTCCTGCGCGCCGTGCCGCGCATAGCCCATGCGGGCGGCGACCAGCGGTTGCAGGTCGAAGGTCAGGCGTTCTTCCGCGCGACCTGTGACGTAGTGAAGGTGGAAGCGGATGGTCCACAAAAAATCCCAGGCGCGGCGGATGGCGCGGGCTTCGCTCTCGACCAGCAAACCGCCGCCGGGTGTATCGGCGCCCACCAGTTCGGGCATGCGCTGGATGCCGAAGGCGTGGCGCGCCAGCCAGTACAGCGTCTGCAAATCACGCAGACCACCGCGGCCTTCCTTCACATGCGGCTCGACCATGTAGGGCGTCTCACCATAGCGCGCATGGCGTGCGGCACGTTCGGCACGCTTGGCGGTGAGGAAAGGCCCAAGGCCATCACGCGCGCGCATCTTCGCGAAATCGGCGTCGAAGCGTCGCCAGGCATCGGCATCGCCGGCGAGCAGGCGACCATCGACCAGCGCGGTCTGCACGGTCGCGTCCTTGCGCGCGGTGGCCAGGCAGTCCTTCGCGTTGCGTGTGGCGTGACCCACTTTCAGGCCGAGATCCCACAGCAGATACAGCATGAATTCCACCACGCGCTCGGGGCGCGGCGTGGATTTGGCGCCAGTCAGGAACAGCAGGTCGATGTCGGAATAGGGTGCGAGAACGCCGCGCCCATAGCCACCAGTGGCGACCAGCGCGAAAGGTTGTTCAGGGTCGCGCGCACCACGCGGCACCATCGCCAGCGCATAGGCGTGGATGGTCAGCATGATCGCGTCCATATGGCCCGCGAGGCGGCGCGCGGCGCCTAAACCATGCGTCTCGCGCGATTCAAAAATCCGCTGCACGCGCGCCTGCATCGAACCCAGCGCCTGGCGCAACAGCCCCAGCGCGGCTTCGCGCGCGACAGGCCCTGCCGGCAACAGCGCGGCATGCAGCGCCGCCATCTCGGCACGCTGGGCGTCTTCCGGCGATTCGATTGCGGGGTGCTCCCCCGCCACATCTTTCATCACGCCGTCATTAAACCTGAAAATTCGCCGCGCGATAGGCGATTTCGCACGTGCGATACTGTGTCACGGCCATCTTGCGTCGACGTCATGCGCGGGCCATCTGCGCTGCATGGTGGAACTGCGCCCTTCCTGGAAACGCAAGACGGCGGGCTTTGGCCTGATGGGGCTCGGTGTAGTCGGGCTGATCCTGCCTTTTCTCAATGGAATCATACCGATGGTGCTGGGGGTGTTCATGTTGCGCCACCAATATGTGTGGGCGCATCGCGCGCTGGGGCCGCTGCAGCGCCGCTGGCCAGACGCCATGACGAAGGTGGAAGGGATGGAGGAGCGCACGCTGGCGTGGGGACGGCGTCAGGTCTCTCGGCTGCCGTTCATCAAGGCGCGCAGCTGATACAGCGCTTCCTGCGCGTCGCGCGGGGACATCGCATCGGGGTCGAGCGTGGCCAGCGCTTCCAGAACCGGGTGCTGCGTGGGTGGCGCGGGGCGATGGAACAGCGGCAATTCGTCCGACAACACGCCGCCGCCTTCACGCGCGCGCGATTCCAGCGCGTCCAGCACGGATTGCGCGCGCGCCAAAACGCCACGCGGCAAGCCCGCCAGTCGCGCGACATGCACGCCCCAGGACCGCTCCGCCGCGCCTGGCCCGACGCTGTGCAGGAACACCACATCGCCCTTCCATTCGCGCACGCGCATCGTCGCCAGGCGCAGTTCCGGCAGCTTGCCGGCAAGCGCCGTCAGTTCGTGAAAATGCGTGGCGAAGATGGTGCGGCAGCGCAGCCGATCATGCAGCGATTCCAGCACCGCCCAGGCGATGGCCAGGCCGTCCCAGGTGGCAGTGCCGCGGCCCACTTCGTCCAGGATCACGAAGCTGCGCGGGCCGGCCTGGTTCAGGATGGCCGCGGTTTCCGTCATTTCCACCATGAAGGTAGAGCGGCCGCCGGCCAGGTCGTCGGATGCGCCAACGCGGCTGAACAGGCGGTCCACCACGCCGATGCGCGCAGCTTCGGCGGGCACGAAAAGCCCGGCTTGCGCCAGCACAACCATCAGCGCGTTCTGCCGCAGGAAGGTGGATTTGCCGGCCATGTTCGGGCCAGTCAGCAGGCAGACGCGGCTGCCGGCGGAAAGCTCAGCGTCATTGGGCACGAAGGCGGGGCCGCGGGCGCGGGCCAGCGCTGATTCCACCACCGGATGGCGGCCGGCGATGATGGCGAAATCGGTGCCCTCGGTCATGTCCGGCCGGCACCAGCCATGCAGCGCGAGCTCGGCGGCGGCGGCGTGGACATCGAGTTCGGCTGTGGCGCGCGCGGCGGCGGTGATGCCGGCGGCGGCATTCAGGCACAGGCGGCGCAGATGCGCGATGATGGCGCGTTCGCGGGCGGATGCTTGATCCGCGGCCTCGTTCAGTTTGCGGTCGAGTTCGGCGAGTGCGGGGCAGGTGAAGCGGTGCGCATTTGCCATGGTCTGGCGGTGCTGCGGCGTGAAGGCGGGGTCGGTGCGCGGCGGCTCGCGCAGCAGTTTTTCGCCGGGTGCTGCGGGCACTTCGGCCAGGTAACCCATCTGCTGATGGTGGCGCACCTTCAGGGACGCAACGCCCCAGGCTTGCGCCAGGTCGCGCTGCATGGCGGCGATTGCGTCATCGCGCAGGCGTCGCAGCGCGTCGAGCTGCCCGTCATAGCCGGGCGCGATCACGCCGCCATCTTCAAGGCGCGCTGGCAGTTCGGCGGCGAGTGCACGCGCCAGTTCGGCGGCGGGTGATTCGGGCGGCAGCGATGCATCTGCGGCATTAGCCAGCAGCGCGGGCAAGGGCCGTGCGCCGGCCAGCGTATCGGCCATGGTCTGCGCGCGCGCCAGGCCGTCGCGCAGTGCGCCAAGGTCGCGCGGGGCGAAGCGATCCAGCGAAAGCCGCGCCAATGCGCGCGCCATGTCCGGCGCGCCTTTCAGCGCCGTGCGCAGCCGCGCACGCGCCTCGCCGGCGGCCAGCAGGTGCGCGACTGCGTCGTGTCGCTCGCGGATGAAGCGCGCTTCCGCCAGCGGCGCCGCGATGCGCGCGGCCAATTCGCGCGCGCCCGCACCGGTCAGCGTGCGGTCGATCGCCGCGATCAGCGTGTGGCGCGATTCGCTGCGCAGCAGTTCCAGCGAACGGCGTGTCGCGGCATCGAGCAGCAGAACGCCATCGGCGCCGCGCGGCACCGGGCGCAGCAGATGCGGCAGGCGGCCGGCCTGGGTCGCGCGCACATAGTCCAGCAGCATGGCGGCGGCGGTGATTTCTGCCTCCGCGAAACTGCCGAAGCCTTCCAGCGATGCGACCTCGAATGCCTCGGCCACGCGGCGCGCGGCGTTGCGCGGCGGCGTGGCTTCCTGTGCGGCGGGCCAGAGGCCCGGAGAGGCGATGATTTCCGCCGGTTCAAGCCGCGCCAGCAGGGCCAGAATGTCAGGTGCTGCCTCGGTTTCGAAGGCGCCAGATGTCACATCCAGCCAGGCCGCACCGCCTTCGACCAGCGCCAGCAACCAGGCCGGGCGCGCGGCTTCCAGCAGGCTATCCTCGGTGACGGTGCCGGGCGTGACCAAGCGCGTGATCTCGCGCCGGATGGTCGGCGCACGGCGCGCCTTGGCCTGGTCCGGCGTTTCCATCTGGTCGCAGATCGCCACACGAAAACCACGTCGGATCAGCCGCGCCAGATAGGCCTCATGGCTGTGATGCGGCACGCCGCACATGGCGATGGGTTCGCCATGATGCTCGCCACGATGTGAGAGCGCGATGGACAGCGCCTCGGCAGCGGTTTCCGCATCGTCGAAGAACAACTCATAAAAATCGCCCATGCGGAAGAACAGCAGCGCATCGGGCTGCTGCGCCTTGGCGGCGAACCATTGCGCGATGGCGGGGGTCGCACCTTCAGGGTTGCGGGGTGGGCGGTCCATGGCCTGTCATAGCAGCCCTTCGCGGGCGCGAAACGCCTGGGTATCCCCGCGGCCCGCGCCGGCCCATGATGCGTCGCAAGAGAGGAACGGACATGCAACTGCACAACCTGGACCACATGACGATTCGCTGCCGCCCGGACGACATGGCGGCGATGCACGAATTCTATGGCAATGTGCTGGGCCTCAAGCCAGGTCGCCGACCTGATTTCGACTTTCCCGGTATCTGGTTCTATCTGGGCGACAGCCCGGTGGTGCATATCGCCGCGCGGCTGGAATCACTGCCGGAATCGAAGGGCACCTATGACCATGTGTCGTTCAAGGCGAGCGGCATCGTGGAGACACGCGCGCGGCTGGATGCCATGGGCGTGGCCTATGGCGAGGCGCCGGTTCCCGGCTTCCCTCTACATCAGATTTTCCTGACCGACCCGACCGGCGCGAAGGTGGAACTCACCTTCGACCTGCCCGCCTGAAAGAAGAAAAAATGGACGATACCCGCAAGGAACTGCCCCCCGTGTCGCTATCCGATGTGCGCACCGCGCGCGTCACCGGGGCGGAGGCGCTGGCGATGCATGCCGAAGGCCGGCCGGGCAAGCTGGAGACCAGGCTGTCCAAGCCGCTGGTCACCGCGCGGGATTTGTCTCTCGCCTATTCGCCAGGTGTGGCGGAGCCTTGCCTGCACATCGCGCGCGATCCGTCGCTGGTCTACGACTACACATCGAAGGGCAATTTCGTCGCGGTGATTTCCAACGGCACGGCGGTGCTGGGCCTGGGCAATCTGGGCGCGCTGGCATCGAAGCCGGTGATGGAAGGCAAGGTCGCGCTGTTCAAGCGCTTCGCCGATGTGGACGGCATGGACCTGTGTCTGAACACCGAGGATTCGGACGAGTTCATCAATGCGGTGAAGTTCCTCGGGCCGTCCTTTGGCGGCATCAATCTTGAGGACATCAAGGCGCCGGAGTGCTTCGTGATCGAACAACGCCTGCGCGAGATCATGGATATTCCGGTGTTCCATGATGACCAGCATGGCACGGCGATCGTCGCGGCCGCCGGGCTGATCAATGCGTGCCATCTGACCGGCCGCACGCTGGCCGAGACCAAGCTTGTGATCAACGGCGCGGGTGCCGCCGCCATTGCCTGCGCCGAGCTGGTGAAGGCCATGGGCATGCGCCCGGAAAACCTGATCCTGTGCGACACCAAGGGCGTGGTCTATCGCGGCCGCACCGATGGCATGAACCAGTGGAAATCCGCGCATGCGGTGGAAACACCGGCGCGCACGCTGCAACAGGCGATCACCGGCGCGGACGCGTTCTTCGGCCTGTCGGTGAAGGGCGCACTGACGCCCGACATGGTGCGCGCGATGGCGCCCAAGCCCATCATCTTCGCGATGGCGAACCCGGACCCGGAAATCACGCCGGAGGAAGCACGCGCCGCACGGGCGGACGCGATCGTCGCAACCGGGCGCAGCGACTATCCGAACCAGGTCAACAATGTCCTGGGCTTCCCGTTCATCTTCCGTGGCGCGCTGGATGTGCGCGCGCGCACCATCAATGACGCGATGAAGGTCGCCGCCGCCGAGGCGCTGGCGCAACTCGCGCGCGAAGAAGTGCCGGAGGAAGTGGCGCGCAGCGGTGCCGGCAAGCGCCTGGTCTTCGGTGCCGAATACATCATCCCCAACGCCTTCGATCCGCGCCTGATTTCGCGCGTGCCGACCGCCGTGGCCAAGGCTGCGATGGATAGCGGCGTCGCGCAGAAACCACTCGCGGATCTGGCGAAATACGCGCGCGATCTGACAGGCCGCCTGGACGCCGCGGCCAATGCGCTGGAGGCGATCCATGAAGCGGTGCGAGCCAACCCGCGCCGCGTCGTCTTCGCCGAGGGCGAGGAAGAAAAAGTGGTGCGCGCCGCCATCGCCTTCGCGCATGCGGGCTATGGCACGCCGGTGCTGGTCGGGCGCGAGGAACGCATCGGCGCGGTGCTGGCAGCACTCGGCGCCACGCTGCCCGCGCAGGTGGAAGTGCTGAACGCCCGCAGCAGCCCCGAGCGCCAGCGCCGCTACGCGGAATGGCTGTACGGAAAACGCCAGCGCGATGGCTATCTGTTCCGCGACTGCCAGCGCCTGGTGAACCAGGATCGCAATGTCTTCGCCGCCTGCATGGTCGCGATGAATGAAGCCGATGCGCTGGTGACAGGCGAAACCCGCAGCTATTCCGTCGCGCTGGAAAACATCCGCACCGTGCTGGACCCCGAGCACGGCAAGGAGCTGTTCGGCCTGACCATGATGGTCGCGCGGCGCTCCGGCACGGTGCTGGTGGCCGATACCGCGATCCATGAACGCCCCGATGCGGAGACGCTGGCCAAGATCGCACGCGGTGCCGCCAATGCCGCGCGGCGCCTGGGGTTGGAGCCGCGAGTCGCGTTCCTGTCCTTCTCCACTTTCGGCGACCCGAAGGGCGTGATTCCGGGCAGCGTGCGTGATGCGGTGAAACTGTTGGACACCCACGGCGCGGATTTCGAATACGATGGCGAGATGGCTGCCGATGTCGCGCTGGACCCCAAGCTGCGGGAGGCGCTGTATCCCTTCTGCCGCCTGACGGGACCTGCGAATGTGCTGGTGATGCCGGGGCTGCACGCCGCGCATATCCTGACGCGCGCCGTGCCGCACTTGACGAGTGCCACCACCATCGGCCCGGTGCTGATGGGCCTGGAAAAACCGGCGCAGATCGTGCCCATGCAGCTGGGCGTGAACCAGCTGCTCGATATGGCGTGTCTGGCCGCGTATCAGTCGCTGCCGCGGTGATTGCGGGCGGTACGGCGCTCGATCTGTTTCTCGACATGCTCGCGGCGGAACGCAACGCCGCGCGCAACACGCTGCTGGCCTATCGCGGCGACCTTGCTGATTTTCTGGCGCGGCACGGCGCGGAGGCGAGCGCGGATGATCTGCGCGGGCATCTCGCGGGCCTGGCGGCGGATGGGCTCTCGCCGCGCAGCCAGGCGCGCAAGCTTTCGGCGCTGCGACAATTCTTCCGCTTCCTGGTCCGCGAAGGGTTGCGCGCCGATGACCCGACCGAATTGCTGGACAGCCCGCGCCTGCCGGCGGGCCTGCCGAAAGCGCTGTCCGAGGCCGATGTCGAAGCGCTGATCGACGGCACGCAACGCCTGCCGCCAACACGGGCGCCGCTGGCGCTGGCGGCGGTGGAACTGCTCTACGCGAGCGGCCTGCGCGCCAGCGAATTGGTCACACTGCCGGCCGGTGCCTTGCGCGCGGACGCGCCGCTGATCGCGGTGCGCGGCAAGGGCGGCAAGGAACGCCTGGTGCCCGTTTCCGCCCGCGCGCGCGATGCGGTATCGGACGCGCGCGGCGATGCGGAAACACGCGGCCGTGGCCGCGCGGTCGCGGCGCGCTACCTGTTCCCGTCACGCGGCAAGGCCGGACATTTCACGCGCCAGGGCCTTGGCCTGTTGCTCAAGGAAGCCGCGCTGGCGGCGGGACTCGACCCCGCGCGCGTCTCGCCGCATGTGCTGCGCCATTCCTTCGCAACGCACCTGCTCGGGCGCGGCGCCGATCTGCGCAGCCTGCAAATCCTGCTCGGCCACGCCGACATCGCGACAACGCAAATCTACACCAAGGTACTGGAAGAACGCCTGCGTGCGGTGGTCGAAGCGCATCACCCGCTGGCAAGCGCCGCGCCACCGCCACGCATCATGGCGCCACCGCCCAAACGCCGCCGCAAGTGACGCGCTTCTGGCCCACCGCGCTGTCCGGCACGGCGGCCACTTTGCTGGGCATCGGGCTGGCGCGCTTCGCCTTCGTGCCGCTGTTTCCGGCCATGGTGACGGCGGGTTGGGTGGAGGGCGAGGGTGCTGCCATCCTGGGCGCCATCACGCTCGCCACATACCTCGCGGGCGCGCTCAGCGGCCAGGTGATTGCGCGGCGCATCGGCGTGCCGCGCGCGTTGGAT
>JAAFHD010000489.1 GCA_013298245.1 Alphaproteobacteria bacterium | reverse complement strand
CGTGTTCACGCTGATGATCGTGACACCCGTCGTGGCGTTCTACCTGCTGCGCGATTGGCCCGGCATCATGCGCCGGATCGAGACCTGGCTGCCCCGCCAATACGCACCCACCATCCAGCAATTGGCGATGGAAACCGACCGCGTGCTGGGCGCCTGGCTGCGCGGGCAATTGCTGTGCTGCCTGGCGCTGGGGCTGTTCTACGCGATCGGGCTTTCCGCCATCGGGCTGGAACTGGGCGTGATGGTGGGGCTGTTCGCCGGCGCGCTGTCGATCATTCCCTATGTCGGGTCGATGACGGGGTTGGTGGCGGCGGTGCTGCTGGCGATCGGCCAATGGGGCACCTGGGGCGGGGTGGGCCTGGTGCTGGCGGTGTTCGTCGCGGGGCAGATTCTGGAGGGCTACGTGATCTACCCGCGGCTGCTGGGCAACCGGGTGGAATTGCACGCGGTGTGGGTGATCTTCGCGCTGTTTGCGGGTGGCGTGGCGCTGGGGTTTCTGGGCGTGCTGCTGGCGGTGCCCATCGCTGCGGCGATGGGCGTGGTGGCGCGGTTCTGGCTGCGGAAATACCTGGGCAGCCCGATTTATCTGGACCCGCCCAGATAAGCGCTATCCCAGCGTGAACGCCTCATGCAGCGCAGACTGCACCGCGCCGCCTAGGATGGCGCCACCGCCCGCAACATAGACCCAATCGCCGATCGTCACCGCTGCCACCGCATGGCGCGGCGTGGGCATCGGCGCGTGCTGCTGCCAGGTATTGGTCGCGGGGTCGTAGCTTTCCATCTGGCCGAAGACCTGCGCGTTGCGCGCCTGGCCGCGTTCGATGATGCCACCCTCGCCACCCATGCAGAAGAAGCGGTTGCGATACACCACCATGCCGTGGCCGCTGCGCGCGGTGGGCATGGGCGCGCGTTCTTCCCAGAAGTCGCGATCCGGCAGCCAGACATGATGGTCGGCGGAGTTGAACTGGAAGGTGTTGGACCGCCCGCCCACCACATGGATCAGGCCGTTGTGTGAAACGCAGCCGACATGGTCGCGCGCGAAGGGCATCGGGCGGCGGCGTTCCCACCTGTCCGTCGCGGGGTCATAGACTTCGTGCCAGGCGATGCTGGCGCGTTCATCGGCGGGGTCTGTGGCGCCGCCGATCAAATGGATCTTGCCGGCCAGTTCCACCGCGGCCGCGGCACCGCGCGGGCGCGGCAGGCGGGCGATTTCGCGCCACCGGTCCTCGGCCACTTCGTAGATGAAGGCCAGGTTGTCGCTGCGGCGATTCTGCTCGATGAAACCGCCCAGCGCATAGACGCGGCCGGCATGTGCGGCGACGGCCACATGGTTGGCGCCGCGCGGCAATGGTGCGGCGTCATACCAGCGGTTGCTGCCGGGGTCGTACACCGTGTGATAGGCGCGGTTGAACTGTCCCTCGCCATAGCCGCCGACCACGTGCATGCGCCCGGCCCATTCGGTGGCCCAGGCCATTTCGCTGCGCGGGATGGGCATGTCCGTGCGCGCAACCCAACGCCCCATCGGGCCTTGCGGCGCGGTGCTGGCGGTGACGCGCTGCGCCTCCTGCGCGGGCGTGATGTGGTGCGGCGCGCCGCCCTGGAACACGTTGGCGAAGGGATGCGCCGATGGCGGCTGCGGCCGCAGCGCCGGCGCGTGGTGCTGGTGCTGTTGTGCCAGCGCTGGTGTGGCCAGCAGCGCGCCCAGCATGATGCGACGTTGCATGCTCAGCTCTCCTTGTAGCGATAGCCGATGCCGTAGAGAGTCTCGATCTGCTGGAAGTCGTCGTCCTGGTCGCGGAACTTCTTGCGCACGCGCTTGACGTGGCTGTCCACCGTGCGGTCATCCACGTAGATGTTCTCGCCATAGGCGGCGTCGATCAGCTGGTCGCGGTTCTTCACGATGCCGGGGCGCAGCGCCAGCGCCTTCACCAGCAGGAATTCCGTGACCGTCAGCTGGATGGGTTTGCCCTTCCACAGACAGGTGTGCTTGGTCTCATCCAGCGTCAGGTCACCGCGCATCAGCAGCCCGCCGGCGACATTGCCGCTGGCCTCCTGCCGCACGCTTTCCTGCCGGCGCAGCAGCGCGCGGATGCGCTCCAGCACCAGGCGCTGGCTGAAGGGCTTGGTGATGTAGTCATCGGCGCCAAGCCGCAGGCCCATGAGTTCATCCACCTCCTCATCCTTGGAGGTCAGGAAGATCACCGGCATCGCACTGCGTGCGCGCAGGCGCTGCAGCAATTCCATGCCATCCATGCGCGGCATTTTCACATCCAGCACGGCCAGGTCCGCGGGCTTGGCCATCAGGCCTTGCAACGCGCTTTCGCCATCGGTGTAGGTGCGGACGGTGAAGCCTTCCTGCTCCAGCGTCATGGACAGGCTGGTCAGGATATTGCGGTCGTCATCCACGAGCGCGATGGTATGCGGCATTGGGGAAGGCCTCCTTCCCCAACGTGATAGTGCAGATCAGGCCGTGTGGGAATCATTCAGGGTCTGCTCGCCTCAGGCTGTTTCAGCCTGAGGCGTGAATCAGCCCCTCAGCGGACTCTCTACGCGAAGACCACGCCGCCTTCGATCCAGGACATGGTGTTCAGGCGGAATTCCAGGCTTTCCGAGAAACCCAGCACCACCTGGCTGCGCGACAGCGCACCACTGTCAAGCTGACCAAGCCAGCTGCTCAACCCGCTCGGATCCGGCGCGCGGTTCAGCACATTGTTGTACAGCAGCGTGACGAATTGCGTGTTCGTCGTGTTGCCATAGAGGCCGGTGAATTCCGTGCTGTTCAGGAAGCCCGGCGTGATGTCCAGCAGCGACCGGCCATTGTCGATCTGCTCACGC
>JAAFHD010000488.1 GCA_013298245.1 Alphaproteobacteria bacterium | reverse complement strand
AAGGTGCGCAGATAGGCCACGAACATCTGGCGATAGGAATGCTGCGCCGCCTCGGCCGTCAGGTCGAAGCTGTAGGCGTCCTTCATCAGGAATTCGCGGCCGCGCATCACGCCGAAGCGCGGGCGGATCTCGTCACGGAACTTCCACTGGATGTGGTAGAGGTTGCGCGGCAAATCGCGGTAGCTGCGGGCGTAGCTTTTGAAGATGTCGGTGATCATTTCCTCATTGGTCGGGCCGTAGAGGATTTCGCGATCGCCGCGGTCCTTGATGCGCAGCATTTCCTCGCCGTAGTCGTCATAGCGGCCGGATTGGCGCCAGAGTTCCGCCGACTGGATGGTGGGCATCAGCACTTCCTGGGCGCCGGCGCGGTCCTGTTCCTCGCGCACGATCTGCGTGACGTTGCGCAGCACGCGCCAGCCCATGGGCAGCCAGGCGTAGATGCCGGCCGCCGTCTGGCGCACCAGGCCGGCGCGCAGCATCAGGCGGTGGGAGACGATCTGCGCCTCGGCGGGGGTTTCCTTGAGCGTGGGCAGAAAGGCGCGGGAAAGGCGCAAGGCGATGATCCTCAGGCTGGGTTGGGCGGCAACCTAAAGGGCGTGCTGCGGGCCGCAAGGGGGGCGGTTCATTGCGCTATCGAAGTAATATAACTGCGGTGCAGCATGTTTCTGCGCAATTTTTTTTCGATATACGCCTGATTGGCATGCAGATATTGCTTCCCCTACCCTTAAGCTTGGGCTAAAAAAAAGGCCGCCCACAAAGGGGCGGCCAAGTTTAGGGAGGAAACGCCAGTCACACGGCAGAAAGAGGACCAACCTCTCTCTGAACCCAAGATTGGCAAAAAACGGTCGGGGCGCTCAACGTCAAACGGCCGGTTCGGTGGGTAAAAAGCGGGCGAAAAGCTCGACCCTGCCAAAAACGAAAGCGGATCGTGCCTTTACCGGCCCGGTCCGCCTTTTTTTTGTGCGTAAATTACGCCCTCAGGCGCCGGGCGCGCGCTTGGCTGAAGCCAAGCTTATTTTGATGCCCTCAAGCGCCGGGCGCCGGCATCCGCCGGCTTGGCTGCGCCGCGCAGCACGCTCGCCCAGCGGGACTGGCTTATGGGCGGCGCCGGCCGCCTTGCGGCCGGATGCGGGGAGGGTGTGGCCGTGCTTCGGTTGTGGCGCCTCGCACGGAGGTGGCGGGCGCGAATCGATTGGGGCGGATCAGCTGCCCGGCGGCCTGGTCAGCGCAAACACCCCATCCCGAAAACTCGCCCATTCCTGCGCGATCACCCAATAAATCCCCAACCACACCACCACCGAAATCACCGTGGTGATCACCACCTTCCGCCCCAGCCGCGCCTGCAACGGCGCCCCGCGCCAGCCGCCCGTGGTGTCCTGCCCCGTCGAATCGGGCCGCACGCCAATGGGCAGCGCGATGAACAGCGCCGTCCACCACACCAGGAAGAACACGATCAGGCCGGTGAACCAGCTCATCACACCCTCATCAGATGCACTTCAACGTTCGGGCGCTTCTTCAACCGCCGCCCGACAGCCTTGCGCAGCGCCGCACGCGCCGCCTCGCGCAGCGAATCATCCTCGCGCTTCAGCGCATTCGGCAGGTCGCGCATCACGCGCGCCAATTCCTCCGCCAGCTGCTCCGGTTCCTCTCCGGCAGGGTCGAACAACCCGGGTGCCGCCACCTGCGGCTGGCCCAGCACCTTGCCCGCGCGGTCCACCGCGAAGCTCGCCACCACCACGCCATTGTAGAGCATGCGCTTGCGCGCCCCCAGCACACCGCCCTCCATCGGCAGCAGCCGGTTGCCGTCCACCGCCAGGCGCCCGACCACGGCGCTGCCCACCACATCCGCACGGCCAGGTGCCAGGCGGATGATGTCGCCATCCTCCACCAGCAGCGCATCGGCGCCGGCTTCCTCGGCCAGTGCGGCGTGTTCGGACAAATGCCGCCATTCGCCATGCGTCGGCACCGCGACCTTCGGCTTCACCAACGAATACAGCCGGCGCAACTCATCCTTCGCCGGGTGGCCCGAGACATGGATGCCCTCCACATCATCCGGCGTGATCACCTTCGCCCCGGCGCGCGCCAATTCGCCCTGCATGCGCAGCACCGCGCGTTCATTGCCCGGGATCATGCGGGCCGAGAAAATCACCGTATCGCCCTCGCCCAGAGAGATATGCGGGTGTTCGTCCGCGGCGATCTTGGCCATGGCGCTGCGTTCCTCGCCCTGACTGCCGGTGCAGATCAGCAGCAGCTCGCTGTCGGGCAGGTAGCTCGCCTCTTCCTCCGCGATGAAGTCGGGCACGCGCGTCAGGTAACCGCATTCGCGCGCGGCGTTGACCGCATTGCGCAAGGACCGCCCAAACAGCGCGACCTTGCGGCCAGCCGCCTGCGCCGCAAGTGCGACCGATTCCACGCGCGCGACATTGGTCGCGAACAGTGCGATCGCGATGCGGCCCTTCTGTTCGGCGATCACCTTGGTCAGCGCCTCGCGCACCGTGGCCTCGCTGCCGGCGCGGCCATCGACCAGCACGTTGGTGCTGTCGCACACCATGGCCAGCACGCCCTCTTCGCCGAGGGCTTCGAAGGCCGCTTCATCCGTCGGCGGGCCGAGCAATGGCGACGGGTCCAGCTTCCAATCACCCGTGTGCAGAATTGTGCCGTGATGCGTGCGGATCACCAGCGCCTGCGCCTCGGGGATGGAATGCGTCACGCGCAGGAATTGGCATTCGAAAGGTGCCAGAGAAAACGCAGCACCTGGCTTGATCACGTGCAGCGGCACGTCCTGGCCCAGGCCCACTTCGCCCAGCTTGCGGCGCAGAACGGTGATGACAAAGGG
>JAAFHD010000487.1 GCA_013298245.1 Alphaproteobacteria bacterium | reverse complement strand
TGCGCAAGGTCCTGAAGATCGCCAAGGAACCGATCTCCCTGGAAACGCCGATCGGCGATGAGGAAGACAGCCACCTGGGCGACTTCATCGAGGACAAGAACGCGATCATCCCGCTGGATGCTGCGATCCAGTCCAACCTGCGCGAAGCCACCACCAAGGTGCTGTCCAGCCTCACGCCGCGCGAAGAACGCGTGCTGCGCATGCGCTTTGGCATCGGCATGAACACCGACCACACGCTGGAAGAAGTGGGCCAGCAGTTCAACGTCACGCGCGAACGCATCCGCCAGATCGAAGCCAAGGCGCTGCGGAAGTTGAAGCACCCGTCACGCTCGCGCAAATTGCGGAGCTTCCTGGAATACTGACATGACCGGCCCGGTCGATCTGCTCCGTGTCGATGTGACTTTCCTGCGGATGGACCGCCCGCCATCCGCCATGGTGCCATCCCTGCCAGCGCACGCGCAGGTGGTGACGCTGCCGCATTGTTCGGTCGCCTTCTATCGCTACCTCTACAACACGGTCGGCCATCAATATGTGTGGTGGCTGCGCCGCACCCTGTCCGACCGGCAGATCGCGGAAGTGCTGCGCGCGCCGGGCCTGTCCATCCATGTGCTGATGCTGAATGGCGAACCTGGCGGCTTCTACGAACTGGACACCGCCCCCGCGCCCATCACCAACCTGGCCTATTTCGGGCTGATGCCCTGGGCCGTCGGGCATGGCCTTGGCATGGGCTTCCTGCACCACGCCATCTTCGCCGCCTGGCAGCGCGGTTGTTCGGCGCTGACCGTCAACACCTGCACCGCGGACCACCCGCGCGCTTTGCCCAACTACGAAAAGGCCGGGTTCCGCCGCCTGCGCACCATAGCCGAGGAATGGCCCGTCCCGCGCGCCCTCGGCCTGCCGGTGCCGGACCGCCTGCGCGGTGGTTGACGCCCGCCGCCTGCCTGCGTAGAAGCGCGCTCCTGGCCGGCGCTTCGCCGGCTTTTCGTATTTGCACAGGTCGAGTGTCATGAAGATTCGCAACAGCCTGAAGTCCGCCAAGACGCGCGACAAGAACTGCGTCCTGGTGCGCCGCCGGGGCCGCCTGTACGTGCTGAACAAGAAGAATCCGCGCTTCAAAGCGCGCCAGGGCTGACGCGCTTTGAAGCGGTCGCGGGGGGGGGTAAGTGGACCGCTGGTCCCCCACCTCCCCGCCAGAACCGCTTCCCAATACCCGCACCCCACACGCGCAATTCAGACCCACCACCCGGCACCCGCGCTACCATTCTGCGGGCATGCCTCCTGACATCCTGCTCTTCGCCCTGATCGGCTTCGCCGCCCAACTGGTCGATGGCGCGCTCGGCATGGCCTATGGCCTGGTTGCGACCGCCGTCCTGGTCAGCGCCGGCACCCCACCCGCCATCGCGTCGGCCAGCGTCCACGCGGCGGAAATCTTCACCACCGGCGCCTCCGCGCTGTCCCACCGTCGCCTCGGCAATATCGACGCACGCCTGGTCTGGCGGCTGGCGCTGCCCGGCATGTTGGGCGGCATCGCCGGCGCCTTGGTTGCGGTCGCCCTGCCGCTCCAGGTGATCCGCCCGGCGGTCGCTGTCTGGCTGTTGCTGATGGGCGGCCTGATCCTGTGGCGCGCCGCGCGCCCGCCGCCGCCTGCGCGCCCGCTGACCCACATCGCCCCCCTGGGTGCGGCCGGCGGCTTTCTGGACGCGGCGGGCGGGGGCGGCTGGGGGCCATTCGTCGTCTCCACCCTGGTCGCCCGTGGCAACCTGCCGCGCACCGCGATCGGCTCTGCCAACACGGCCGAGTTCTTCGTCACCTTCGCCATCACCCTGGCCTTCGCGGCCTCGATCGGCATCGGCATGTGGCAGGTGGTGCTGGGCCTGGTGCTGGGTGGGGTGCTGGCGGCACCGCTGGCGGCCCTGGCCGCCCGCCACATCCCGCCGCGGCCGATGATGCTGGTGGTGGGCGTGCTGCTGGTGGCGCTGGCCTTGCGTGGGTTGTTCCAGGCGCTGGGCTGATATTTCGGCAAAGCCCGAAGCATCCCGCGCGCCGGCCGTGTAGCCTTGGCGCATGCACCCTGTGACCGCCACGCGCGTGATGCTGATGCTGGCGGCGATGACCGGCCTGTCGCAGCTGCACCGCGCCTCGCTCTCCGCCATCGGCCCGGATGTGGCGCTGGAACTGGGCATGGACCCGGCCGCCTTGGGCAGCGTGGGTGGCGCCTTCTTCGTCGCCTTGCTGGTGGCGCAAATCCCGGTGGGCATCGCGCTGGACCGCATCGGGCCGCGCCGGCTGGTCGCGGGCCTGGCGGTGCTGGCGGTGGCGGGTGCGGTGCTGGAATCGCTGGCGGCCAGTGCGGCACAGCTCTGGGCCGCGCGCTTCCTGACCGGGCTGGGCTGCGCGGCCAGCTTCATGTCGGCGGTGGTGCTGTGCACGCGCTGGCAAAGCGGCGCGGCCGCGACAACCATGCTGACGCGCGTCTTCGCGCTGAGCCAGCTGGGCCTGGTGCTGGCCGGCGCGCCCTTGGCCTTTCTGGCGCTGTGGCTGGGTTGGCGCGGGGCGATGCAGGCCACCGCCGTGCTGACCGCCGCACTGGCCCTGCTGTGGTGGCACGGCGTGCGCGACGCGCCGGCGGGCGCCGCCCCCCGCCCGCGCGAGACGCTGCGCCAGGCGCTGATCGGCCAGTTCACTGTCTGGCGCACGCCGGGCCTGGCACGGCTGCTGGCGATCCACCTGGTGGGCTATGCCGCCATGGCGACGGTGCTGGCGGTCTGGGCAGCACCCTATCTGGCCGATGTGCATGGGCTGGATGCGCAGGCGCGGGGCCTCGTGCTGCTGGCGATG
>JAAFHD010000486.1 GCA_013298245.1 Alphaproteobacteria bacterium | reverse complement strand
GATGTATTTCCAGCTCCAACCCTTCTCGCGCTTGATGTCGAGAATCTTCTCAGTCAGTTGGGCACGCGTCATGGTCGTCTCCGTGGTTGTCGTGTGGTCAGGCGTCAGAAGCCGATGGCGATGCGCAGAAGCGTGATGGCCAGGACGACAACCGCCAGGATGTTGGTCCCGTTGCCGACATAGCGCAGCGGATGCCCGGCATTGCCGATCTTGAGGCCGAAGGGATGCGCTGCCCGCCCGATCAGCAGGAGCGAGCCGGCCGCATGCAGCCAGATGGCGCCCGCACCTTGGGCCTCGGCCAGGATCATCAGGACCAGCACGAAAGGCACCCATTCGATGAAGTTGCCGTGGCGCCGGATCTTGAGCAGCAGCTCCGCATCACCGGCATCACCGATGGATGTCTGCAACGCCGATCGCGTGGAGGTGACGCCGATCCAGAGTGCGAACCAGATTGCGATCAGCGGCAGGGCATAGATGGTGGTGACGATCAGCGACATGAAGGCGAATTCCTGTTGTTGGGTTGGAGTGGTGTGAGGAAAGTCGATGGCGACATGGCCTGCCGAAAACCGTTGAAGCGCGTCAGCCTGCCGGCCGCACTTCCGGCGGCCGCTTCGCATCCCACCCATCCGGCGCCTTGCCGGCCAAGGTGCGGCTGCGGGTGATCAGGAAATCCATGATGTGGTCGCGCAGCTCATGGTAGCCGGGCTGGTGATGCAGCGTCGCGCGGATGCGCGGCTTGGGCAGCGTGTTGATCACCACCTCCGCGATGCGCGCCTCCGGCCCATTGGTCATCAGCAGGATGCGGTCGGCCAGCAGAATGGCCTCGTCCACGTCATGCGTGATCATGAAGGCGGTCTGCCCCAGCTCCGTCACCAGGCGCGAGACCTCTTCCTGCAAGGAGCCACGCGTCAGCGCATCCAGCGCGGAGAACGGCTCATCCATCAGCAGCATTTTCGGGTTGATCGCCAGCGCGCGCGCGATGCCCACGCGCTGCTTCATGCCGCCCGAAAGCTGTGATGGTTTGCGCTCGGCAGCCGCGGCCAACCCCACCTTGCCGAGTGCCTCGCGCGCGGCCTCGCGCAGCTTCGCGCGGCCCCAGCTTGGGTGCCGGCAACCCAGTGCGAAGGCGACATTCTGCTCCGCACTCAGCCAGGGCATCAGCGCGTGGCCCTGGAAGATCACCGCGCGGTCCAGCGACGGCCCGTCGATCTCGCGCCCATCCACCACCACCGTGCCGGAGCTCGGCACATCGAGCCCGGCCAGGATGTTCAGGATGGTCGTCTTGCCGCAGCCCGAATGGCCGACCAGGCACACGAATTCGCCCGGATTCACGCCGAACCACACATCCTGGAACACGGTCAGCCCCGGGAAACTGCGCGAGATTCCCTCGACCGCCACATAGGGCTTCAACGCCGCCTGCATGCCATCCATCGCGCTATTCCTGCCAGGCCACGGCGCGGGCCAAGAGGCCCAGCAGCCGGTCCAGCGCCAGCCCCACCAGCCCGATCATCAGGATCGCGATGACGATGTCGGCGATGGAGAGATTGTTCCACTGGTTCCACACCCAGTAGCCAATGCCGGTGCCGCCCACGAGCATCTCGGCCGCCACGATCACCAACCAGGCGATGCCGATGGAAATGCGCATGCCCGTCAGGATGGTGGGCGCGGCCGCGGGCAGGATGACGCGCATCGCGGTGCGCCAGCGCCCGGCTTCCAAAGTGCGCGCGACGTTCAGCCATTCGCGCCGCACGGAGGCCACACCGAAGGCGGTGTTCAGCAGCATCGGCCAGACGGAGCAGATGAAGATGACGAAGATCGAGGAGATCGAGGAATCCTTGATCGTGTAGAGGGCGAGCGGCATCCAGGCCAAAGGCGAGACCGGCCGTAACACCTGGATGAAGGGGTTCAGCGCCGCGTTCAGCAGCGGCGACATGCCGATCACGAAGCCCAATGGAATCGCCACCAGCATCGCCAGCGCAAACCCCGCCAGCACGCGCCACAAGGACCACGCGATCTGGATGCCGATGCCCTGGTCATTCGTGCCGCGCTGGTGGAACGGGTCGCGCAGCAATTCGTACAGGCGCACCGCGATGTCCGACGGTGCGGGCATCGCCGTCTGCCCACCAGCCGCCGCGGCGGGGGAGAGCAGCGCTGCCAGCTCCGGATCCACGGTCGGCGCCGATGGCCCGGCATTGCCCTTCACCGCGATCTCCCACGCGCCCAGCAGGGCGGCGAGGATCAAGAACGACAGCAGCGCCGCGCGCCAGAAGGGAACCTGCGCGCCCATCAGTTCCGACGGATGGCGAAGCTGGCCATATAGGCCTCGGGCTGCGTCGGGTCGAAGACGCGGCCGAGGATGGTCTCGTTGCGCATCGGGCTGGGCGGGACGGGCAGGCCAAGGTCGCGCATCGCACGCCCCGCATCCAGCGCCAGGAAGGTCTGTTCGGCCACGCCGCGCCAATCCACGTCGCGCTGCAGCTGGTTCCACCGGCGCATCTGCGTGAGAATCCAGATCGCCATGGAATGCCACGGGAAGGGGTCGAAGCCGATGCGGTTGGGCACGCGCTGCACCTGGCCCAACCCGTTCGCGAAGGTGCCGGTCAGCACCTGTTCCACCACCGTCAGCGGCTGGTTCAGGTAGTTGGGGCCGGCGATCGCGGCTGCGACTTCGCGGCGGTTCGCCTGGTTGTCGGAATAGGCGGTGGCCTCGATGATCGCGCGCAGAAGTGCCGCGTAGGTGTTGGGCGTGTCGGTGATCATGCTGCGCGGCACGGCGAAGGCGCAGCAGGGGTGCCCGTCCCACAGCTCGCGCGTCAGGATGTGGATGAAGCCCACGCCGT
>JAAFHD010000485.1 GCA_013298245.1 Alphaproteobacteria bacterium | reverse complement strand
CCCTCGGCATGATCGCCGGCCTGCTGACGACCGCCGCCTTCATACCGCAGGTATTGAAAACCTGGCGAAGCCGTTCGGCCGCAGATTTTTCGCTGCCGATGCTGGCGATGTTTGTCGGTGGCGTAGCGCTGTGGCTGGCCTATGGCGTGTGGAAAGGGGCGCCGTCGATCATCGCGGCGAACGCTGTCACGCTTGTGCTGGCCAGCTACATCCTCAAGGTGAAGCTGGGTAAAGCTGCTCCGGCGCGACCAAGGGCGCCGTGATTTCGGCAAGCTGCCCATCGCGCATCGCGAAGTAGAAACAGGACCGCCGCCCGGTGTGGCAGGCGACACCCACCTGGTCCACCAACGCCAACAATGCATCGCCATCGCAATCCAGGCGCAGATCCACCAGGCGCTGCGTCTGCCCGCTGCTTTCGCCCTTGCGCCACAAGGCGTTACGACTGCGACTGAAGTAGCACACGCGCCCCGTCGCCAGCGTTTCGGCCACGGCTTGCGCGTTCATCCAGGCCATCATCAGCACCTCGCCCGTGTCGTGCTGCTGCGCGATGCAGGGCACCAGGCCTTGGGCATCGAAGCGGATGGCATGCAGGAGGGGCGGCGCGGTCATGGTCGTGCTATAGCACCGGCATGCACGGTTCGGCACACCACCATCATCATGACGACCTGCCCACGCAGCTCGCGCGCGCGGACGCGATCTGTGCAGCGCGCGGCGCGCAGTTGACGCCACTGCGGCGCCAAGTGCTGGAACTGGTGCTGGCGGCCGAACAACCCATCGGCGCCTATGCGCTGCTCGAACAGCTCAAGACCACGCGCGGTCCCGCGGCGCCGCCCACCATCTATCGCGCGCTGGATTTCCTGCTTGAGAACGGGCTGGTGCATCGCATTGAAAGCCTGAATGCCTTCACCGCGTGTATCGATGCCGGCCACGCGCATGCGCACCAGTTCCTGATCTGCCGCAGCTGCGGCCAGGCGCAGGAAGTGACGGATCGCGGTGTGGCGTCGGCGCTCGAATCGGCGGCGCGTTCCGCGGGGTTCCTGCCTGAGCGCATGACCGTGGAAATTGCCGGGTTATGCGGTCGCTGCGCCGGCTAACACGCGGCAACCCATGGATTTCACTCGAGTTCAGATCACAATCCCGCAATCCCGGACGCCTCAAGTCGGATAGTTCGTTGCGCTTGTTCCACGCCACGTTACAATGTTCGGAGGGTAGGGGAATTTTCATCCGATGACGCGTCACGCCAGCAAGGTGCTGCGGAAGCCTGCGCTTATGCTGCTGGAGGAACGTATCCTTCTGGCCGCACAGCCTGTGGTGACCCTCGCCCCCGATGGTGGCGCGGATACGCAGATCGGCACCAGCAAGACGCTGAACCTGCGCTTCGACAACCAGCCTGATGGCAATCCCGGCGGAGATGTCGGCTTCGCGCCCTACATCGACCTGCGGCTGCCGACCAATGGCGCCGATGGCCCGGGCGTTGGGAATGCGCCGGTCAATGATGGCGTGACCTTCCAGTCCGCCACCTATCTGGGGCAGGCGGTCGAGGCCACGCAGATCGAATTCAACGCCGCCGGCCAGGCGCTGCACCCCTTCGCCAAGAACACCGACGGCACGCCGCGCATCGTCACCGGCACGCCGGGCGATACCTTGTTGGTGCTGCGTCTGCCATTCGGCTCATTCACCGGTGACCAGACGCCGGCCGACATCCGGCTGACGCTGGGCGTTTCCAACCTGGCCGATGTCGGGGCGCCACTGAACGTGACGGCGCAAGGCGGCTTCGCCTTCGGGCGTGATGCGCTGGATAATCCGGGCAGCGACGCGCCCGTGCTGGGCACGCAGGTCAGCACCGCGATCAACCCCACCATCGCGCAATTGACCAAAACGTATCAGGGGCCGGAGCAAGAAACTGCGACCGGTCCTTCGTATCCGCGCAGCTATCTGGTGGGTGCGAATATCGCGCCGGGGCAATCCGTCAGCAGCCTGGTGCTGACCGACAACATGCCCGATGGCGCGGTGATCACCGGCGTCACGCTGCTGGGCGGCACAGGTTCCACCGCGATCTCACCAGCGGGGGTCGTGACCGGCAATTTCACCACCATCACCGGCACGCCGCAGATGCGGATCGACTATTTCATCGGCGAGTTCCTGCGCGATGGCGTCACGCCCGTGCTGGACCCCGTGACCGGCGCCTTCCGCACGATGGAAAACAATGCGGCGCTGAATCTCAACTGGACGCCGCTGGATGGGCGTGACGCACCGCGCGTCGTGACGATCGACCCTGCGGGGCCCGAGGATGTGATGGTGGCGAAGTCGGTCGCCGTGCAGAAATCGGTCGCCGCCATCGGCACGGCGGCCCCTGGCGCGCAGCTGCAATGGACTCTGGATGCGCAAGTTTCGAACTTCATCTCGGTCGACGAGGTCCTGCTGCGCGACACGCTGGCCGATGGCCAGCGCTTCGACCCGAGCTTCCAGCCGACGCTGCGCGTGACCGAAGGCGGCGCCGTGACCTACAGCGGTGCGATCACCAACTTCACGGTCAGCCGCAACCCAACGACCGGCGTCTCCACGCTGCTCTTCGACGTGTCGGATGAGATGGTCGCGCGCGGGCTGGATGCGGCGCTGTCAGCGGGACCGAACGCGGCGCAGGTGCAGGTGGTGTTCCGCAGCCTGATCGAGCCGAATTTTGTGGGCCCCACGGTGGGTGGCAATACGGTCGGCCAGGGCGATGCGCTGGGCAACACCGTGCGCGTTGAATCCGAGGTGGTCGGCACCAACAACGCGATCATCGATACCGGTGCGGCCGGCATCACGCTGCCCACCAACAGTCTGAGCAAGTCGGTCTACGCGGTGAACGG
>JAAFHD010000484.1:548-2859 GCA_013298245.1 Alphaproteobacteria bacterium | reverse complement strand
ACCGCCATTCGGTGAACCTGCTGCCGCGCGCAGGGGCGGCCGACATCAACCTGACGGAACTGGACGCCTTCCTGTTCTGGCGCATGATGCCCGGCCGCGCCTGGATGACGCTGAACCCGACGCACAGGCTGGATTGGGCGAACCGGCGTTTCTCCGGCGGCACGCTGCGGCTGACCGCCGGCGCGCGGCTAGGCGAGATCAATGGCGTGTCGATCAGCGGTTATGTGCGGCCGGGCGTGGGGCTGGGGCGGGACCGGCCTTATGACTGGAATCTGGAGGCGGGGCTGACCTTCTCCGGTTTCTGAGGCAGGGTGGCTTTGCGGGAATGATTCACCGATCCGGCGTGCCGCCTTTTGCGGATCATGCCCGGGTGCGAAGGAGAGCGCGATGATCGACCTCTACACCTGGCCCACGCCGAATGGGCACAAGGTCCACATCATGCTGGAGGAACTCGGCCTGCCGTATCGGGTGATTCCGGTGAATATCGGCAAGGGCGAGCAGTTCGCGGAGCACTTCCTGAAAATCACGCCGAACCATCGCATTCCGGCCATGGTCGATGGCGCGCACACGATCTTCGAGAGTGCCGCCATCATGATCTACCTGGTGGAAAAGACCGGCAGTGCCTTGCTGCCGAAGGACGGCCCGGCGCGGTATCTGGCACTGCAATGGCTGATGTTCCAGATGGGGGGCGTGGGGCCGATGTTCGGCCAGTACAACCACTTTGCGGCCTATGCGCCGGAGAAAATCCCCTACGCCATCACGCGCTATTCGAATGAGGTCGCGCGGCTGCATCGCGTGCTGGAAAAGCGCCTGTCGGAGGCGCCGTATCTGGCGGGCGATGCCTATACCATCGCCGATATCGCGACCTTCCCGTGGGTGCGCAATCCGGACCGCCGCGGGATCAACCTCGACGACTATCCGGCGGTGAAGCGCTGGCATGATGCGATCGCGGCACGCCCTGCCGTGCAGCGCGGCGTCGAGGTGCTGTCCGAGAACCAGCGCCGCGGTGCCATGACCGATGAAGAGCGCGAGAACATGTTCGGCAACAAGCAATTCCAACAGAGGTAGCGACGATGATCGAACTATGGACTTGGGACACGCCGAACGGGCGCAAGATTTCCGTGGCGCTGGAAGAGATGGGGCTGGCCTATAAGGCGGTGCCGGTAAACATCTCGAAGAACGAGCAGTTCAACCCGGAATTTCTGGCGTTTGCGCCGAACAACCGTATCCCTGCCATTCGCGATCCGGATGGGCCGGGGGGTGCTCCGATCACGGTGTTCGAAAGTGGGGCGATCCTGCTGTATCTGGCGGAGAAGACCGGGCGCTTCATGCCGTCCGATGCGCGCGGGCGGGTGGCCGTTCATGAATGGCTGATGTGGCAGATGGGTGGCCTCGGCCCCATGCCCGGCCAGGTGCACCACTTCCTGATGCAGCCCGAGGGGCCGGCGCGCGACTATGGTTTCAATCGATACCATACGGAGACCAAGCGGCTGTACGGCGTGCTGGACCGGCGCCTGGCGGGGCGCGAATTCGTGGCGACCGCGGGCGAGCCATCGGTTGCGGATTTCGCCATCCTGGGCTGGGCCTGGCGGCATGAGCGGCACATGGTGCCCTTCGATGACCTGCCCAATGTCGCCGCCTGGTACGAGCGCATGATGGCGCGGCCGGCGACCAAGCGCGGCTTCGAAGTGAAGCTCAACTGAGGTTTGACGCCAGGGGTGGGGCCGGTTACACCCCACCTTGCATACGCCGTGTATCTTCGTAAGCACCCGCGGAGGGGTGGCCGAGTGGCCGAAGGCGGCGGTTTGCTAAACCGTTATAGGGGGATAACCCCTATCGTGGGTTCGAATCCCATCCCCTCCGCCATCCCATTGATTTTCCCATGCTTTTAGCGTCACTCGCGACAAAAATCGTGGTGTCTCGTATCGGTTTTTGGCACCATATGGCACCCTGTGCGGCAGTGAATCTGGCGGCGATGGTGACACTGCCTTCGGTGATCAGCGTGCGGCCGGACTGGATGTCGGTATTGCCGCCCAAGCCCGCACCATCGGCCAGCGCCAGTCAGCCGCCCTGGATGCCCAGAGTGCCGGTGAGGTTTGCGGTGCCGGCGGCCGGCCGGGGCCCGCCTGGATCACCTCGCCCGCGCCGCTGATTTTGCCGCTGCGGGCAATGCGAGGTGCCATTGGTGGCGGGGGCGAAGGACAGCGTGGCGGCGCATGCAGCATGCCTAGCCGCGCGATGCGCATGACCACAGGGGCAGGGTTTTCGCGCGAGCGGCGGGTTTTTTTCGCGCGAGCGCTGCCGCGAAATT
>JAAFHD010000484.1:0-538 GCA_013298245.1 Alphaproteobacteria bacterium | reverse complement strand
CCGCCGCCGGGAAAGCCTGGCGCGGCGCATCTCTGGCAGCTTGCGCTGCATGCCAGACATGCTCCCGCCTGCCTCCACGACCCGCGCCGCGCTGCGGCTGCGCCCGCATCTGGCCGCGGTGCCGCGCCCCGGGGAAGGCGCGCTGCTGCTCGGCGAAGGCCGGCTGAATGCGCTGCATGGCGATGCCTTCGCGACGCTGCTGCCGCTGGTCGACGGCACGCGCGATGCCAATACCATCGCCGCCGCCATGCCCGATGCGCTGCAAGCGCACTACGCATTGGCCGTGCTGGAACGCGGCGGCCATGTCATCCGCGCCGACGCACTGGGCGGCCTGCCGGAAACCGAGGCCGCGTACTGGTCATCCGAAGGCCATGACCCGCAAGCGGTCGCCGACAAATTGCCCGAGTCACGCGCGGCATTGCGCTGCATCGGCGCCGTCGATCCCGCGCCGCTGTGGGAGGCGTTCTCCGCATCCGGCATCACCGAAGACGCCGACGCCGACCTGCTGGTGCTGGCCACCGATCACCTGCTGCACCCC
>JAAFHD010000482.1 GCA_013298245.1 Alphaproteobacteria bacterium | reverse complement strand
CAGGACGATGTAGCCCAAAGGTTCTCGCTTCGCACTGCCTCGACAGAGGGGCACAGCGATACCGCGGACGAGGCGTCGTATCTGGTCGTCCACGTGATGCTCGCAAGCAACTTCGACCCCGAGAACTATCTGAAGTCACTGAAGTTCCTGTCCCAGGGAGTGCAGTTCTTCCAGAACACGTCGGTTTTCGACCATCACAATTCACCTGAGTTGGATGCCGGGCTGACGCCTTTTTCGCTGGAAATCCAGAACCTGGACACCGAGACAGCGTCCCGGATCTGGGGGATGCATGGCGGGCGCTATGTGCCTTCGGTGCTGTACAGGATGCGCCTTACGGCGATTGCCTCCGGCACGTTGACGCGCGGGGACGTCCTGACAGGGCGGCCAGAGGGGGAGGAAGGACCAGTGTCAGGGAATGCACCCTGAAGACCTATAGCCCAATGTTTCAGCTTGACCTGCGGCATGGCTTCTATGGGATGGTATCTATGCCGGTTCAGTTGGACCCTTGGCTGTTGATTTTCACCGGCTCTGATGATGTGACCGCCCCCCGACGGCATCGCTGTGCCAAGGTGGGTCTGTGAGGATCCCACGAGGAGGACGGTCATGTCGGAGATTACCACGGTCGGGCTCGATCTGGCGAAACATGTGTTTCAGGTGCACGGGGCTGATGCCTCAGGGCGGATGATGCTGCGCAAGAAGTTGCGGCGGGACCAGGTGCTGGCCTTTTTCAGCCAGCTTCCGTGCTGCGTCGTCGCCATGGAGGCCTGTGGCGGCGCCCATTTCTGGGGTCGCGAGATCGGAAAGATGGGCCATGAAGTGCGGCTGATCCCGCCCGCCTAGGTCAAACCCTTTGTGAAGCGGCAGAAGAACGACGCAGCCGATGCGGAGGCGATCTGTGAAGCGGCGATGCGACCGACGATGCGTTTCGTGCCCGTGAAGAGTGAAGCGACGCAAGGGGCTGCGATGGTCTTCCGCATCCGCGAGCTCCTGATCCGTCAGCGTACGCAGGCGATCAATGCCCTGCGTGGCCACCTGACCGAGTTCGGGCAGATTGTGCCGCAAGGCGCTGCGAACTCGGCGCGTCTGATCGCCATTGTCGAGGATCCGGACAGCGGCCTGCCCGCCGACGCCATCGCCACTCTGAAGGTGCTGGTCGCGGCCCTTTCCCATCTGGAGACGGAGATCGGCACGCTCGATGCCGAGATCGCCCGTCGGGCCAAGGAGAATGATGTGGCCCGGCGGCTGATGACGGTGCCGGGCATCGGGCCGCTGATCGCCACGGCCATCGCGGTCCTGGCCCCGCCTCCGGAGGCATTCCGGAAGGCGCGCGACTTCGCGGCTTGGCTCGGCCTCACGCCCCGGCAGCATTCGACCGGGGGCAAGCAGCGTCTCGGAGCCACGACGAAGATGGGCGAACGCTCTCTGAGGCGGTTGCTGATCATCGGGGCGAACAGCGTCATCATCAAGCGGCACGTCCATGCCGCAGCCCGTCCGGGCACATGGCTGGGCAGGATGCTGACGCGCAAGCCGCCGATGCTGGTGCGGGTAGCGCTGGCGAACAAGATGGCGCGGATCGCCTGGGCTCTGCTGGCCCGGGGCGGCGTCTACCAGTCTCCGGCCGGGGCGGCGTAAGCCGTCACTGGTCGCGAGGACGTCGGAGCGGAAGAGGGCAAGGAGCAGTTTGGCGCAACGGTCGTGAGACGGGATCGGGAGAACCAGGGTGCAACAGAGTGCCATCGAGCACGCGGCTTTGATCTGGACCCAACCCGCGGACACCATACGGGCCAGCGGCATGGAGATGGCCGCAACAGAGGCCGGACACATGTCAGCACCCGACGACGCGCCATGACCAGCTCCGAAGATCCCTCTTGCGCATGGGGCGGTTACACATGTTGCACAAATCCGGTGAAGGTCGGAGTTCCCCTATCCGCGGACAGACCTATCCTGCGACCTCTGTGATGGGCGTGCCGAGGGCAGCGAAGCCGTTCAGGACGGCAACACGAACCTGGAACTCGGCGCCTGACGGTCGAAATCCCGCGCGGATAAGCGCTGACCCGGCAGTTTGACGCAGTGCATCCGTTCGTCGGGCAAACAGTCCACCGGGGGCTGTTGAAGAAGTCGGTTCGGACCGATTCTTGGGCTGGTCGAGCTGGGCGATTTTCGATGATCGAACAGACCAGCAGCATCAGGGCCGCTGCCAGCTTCTTGAGGTTCATGGCGATGGCGGTGAGGAGGGCCTGGATCTTCATTTTTTCGAGCCCTCTCCGGATGGCTCTGGCGAGCCCGTGGAGCGTCTTTGCGGTGCCGTGCGTGCCTTCGACCCGCCAGTGGTGGCGGGTGTAGATCGCGTGTTCGTCTTCCCCCCATGCCGCGCGTTTGCGCCGGGCGCGCAGGATGGCCGCGTGGTTGGTGACGATGTGCACCCGGCGCGATGGGGTGCTCTGCGGCAGACACTGTGCCTTGAGAGGACAACGCGCGCAGTCGCGACGATCTGCACGATACCATCGACCCGATTTCGTGCTGTTTCTGGCGGTAAGCCGCTTCTTTGCTGGGCACCGGACCACATCGTGATAGGGATCGAACTTGAACCACTCGGTTGGAAAGCCCTGCGCCCCCTGACGGCGGGGGGAGCGAAGAGGCGGGATGACGGCTTCGATCTGGCGGTCTTCAAGGGCGGCGTAGACCCGCCCCACGCCATAGATCGTGTCCGCCGTGATCCGGCCCGGGGCAACCCCGAGGGTCTCTTCGATGGCGTCGAGGCGCTCCTCGAACCGGCCCGTGTCATGCTCTTCACCCGTAACAATCTGCACGTCGACGACGACGCCTGCAAGGTCGTCAACCGCAGTGTGCTGTTTGTAGGCCGGGCGCAGCGGGGCCTTGGAC
>JAAFHD010000483.1 GCA_013298245.1 Alphaproteobacteria bacterium | reverse complement strand
CCTGCGCGGCATCCACATGGAAAGCGGCGCCGGCTTCCTTCACCAGCGCACCGATCGCGGGCAGGTCCTGCACCACGCCGATCTCGTTGTTCACCGCCATGACGCTGACCAGCAGCGTGGGCACGCGCAGCGCATCACGCAGCAGGTCATGGTCCAGCAGACCATCGGCGCGCACCGGCAGCACCACGGGATCGAAGCCTTCGGTGGCCAGGTCGCGCACGGTTTCCAGCACGCATTTGTGCTCGGTCGCGAGTGTGATGACGCGGCGCGGGCCATCGGTGCCGGCAAAGCGCGCGGCACCCTTGATGGCGATATTGTTGGATTCGGTGGCGCCCGAGGTCAGCACGATTTCGCGGCCATCGGCGCCGATCAATTCGGCGATGTAGTCGCGCGCCGTGTCCACCGCTTCGGCCGCCGCGCGGCCCATGGCGTGTTCCACGCTGCCTGGGTTGGCAAAATTCTCCTCCCACCAGGGGCGCATCGCCGCCAGCACGCGCGGGTCGGCCGGCGTGGTGGCGTGGTGGTCCAGGTAGAGCGGGCGGTTCGGGCGCATCGGCGCGTATGTGGCGCGGGTGGGGGCGCGGGGCAATGTCAGTCCGGCGCCAGCGCCTTGCCGTAGCGGTCCAGCACCTCGGCGACCTGGTGCTCCATGCGCTGCAACGACATGGCCGGGCCAGCCGGCACCAACGCCGCCGCCGCGCGTTCGAACACCGCCACACAGGCCAGGGACGGATCGAAGCGCGAGCGCCAGATGATGCCGGCGGGCGCCGACGCATCATCATGCCAGACCTGCGCCAAGGCGCCGCAGACGGCATAGGGGCCGGCCAGCACCGTCGCATCCAGGCCCAAGCGCGACAGGCCGGCGCCGCGCAAATCCACCAGCGGCAGGGCTTCGGCCAGGCGAAACTGCGTCACCGCGCGCGCCGCGATATCGGGCCAGCCGACCAACCGCCGCGCCGGATTGCGGACCAAGGTTTCGGCGAAGGCACAGGCGAAATCCAGCGCCGCATACAGCACGCCAAAACTGCCATCGGGGCTGTCGAAGCGCCCCGCATGGCGGGAAAAGTGCAGCGCCGGATGCGCCTGCCGGTGGATGCGCCACAGCATGCGCCCCGGCGCCAGCGTGGCGCGCGGCAGCTTCAACCGAAGGCGTCGTCGCGTTGCGCGCGGGCCAGGCGCCGCACCTCGGCCACGCGGCCGGCGCGCAGTGCCGCCAGGGGTGTGGCGCCGCCCAGCGCGGCGTCCGCGTTCAGCAGCCAATCCAGCACCGACCAGGGCGAGGCATCCGCCATTTCGGCCAGGATATCGGCCAGGCCTTCCAGCACCCCGGCATCCTGGAATTGCACGGCCGGATAGGCCCAATCACCGCGCACGCGCAGCGCCAGCAGCCGCTGCGCCAGGCGGCGCTTGTCCACCGCGGCGCGGGTGATGCCCAGCAGCGCGGCCACCTGCGTGGCCAGCAGCAGCCCGCCGGCGGCCTGCACCAGATCGGCCCGCACGGCGGCGCCGCGCGCGATGGCGGTGGCCAGCGGGTCGATGCGGCGCGCCGCGTCATCGGTTGCCATATCGGCCAGGATGCGCGCCAAAGCGCCGGCATCGGAAGGTGCTGCCATGGCGGCGGCCAGGCTTTCGAGCGGCGCTTCGCGGGCCAGGCGGGCGATGGCGTGGGTTGCGCGGGTTTCGAAGGCTTGCCGCATGGGTGGGGTAGTGGGTGCGGTGGGCATGGTTGTCTTGGTAGTGCATAGGGCGTGACAATAGCAAGAAGAATTCCAGTGAAGGAGCCGAGGTTCGCCTGCTGAACCTGGCCCACGGCCTGATGGTCGGTGTGGGCCAATGCACGGTTTCCGCGGAACGGCCACTTGCGCGGCGTCGTCACCGATGGCCGAAAATGGCTTGCAACCGCGCAGCCTCAGTCGCACATTCCCCTTCATGACGACGCGCGTGGAGACGGTGACCGGCAAATCCTCGAAGCAGGGCAGCCCAGCGCTTGGTCGCAGCGCCGCAACCGGTCGCTTCGTGCTGGCGCCTGCGTCCAAATCCGGCCAGGTCACATTGAAGCAGGCGAAGATCGCGGTCGCGAGCCTGCGCGCCGGAAAGAAATGAGGCTTGGCACGTCGCGCGAGGATGTCGGCCGACGACGTCTTCATCAATTGCCCCTTCGATGACGAATACGCACCCAGCTTCCAGGCGCTGATCTTCGCGGTCTATGCCTGCGGATTCAGGCCGCGCTCCGCGCGCGAGATCGATGATGGCGGCCAGACCCGCATCGAAAAGATCCAGGCGATCATCGAAGAAAGCCGCTACGGCATCCACGACCTCTCGCGCACCGAACTGGACCCGGTCCACCGCCTCCCACGCTTCAACATGCCGCTGGAGCTGGGGCTGTTTCTCGGTGCCAGGCGCTATGGCGGCAGCAGCCAGAAATCAAAGCGCGTGCTCATTCTGGATGTCGAGCAATACCGCTACCAGCGCTTCATCTCCGACCTCGCCGGCATGGACATCCACCAGCATGCCGGCGATCCGTTCCTGGCGATGCGGGAGGCGCGTGATTGGCTGGCCAATGTGTCCCGCCGGGCGCTGCCGAGCGCGTCGAAACTGGTCGGGTTGTATCGGGCATTCCTCGCCGATCTTCCCAAGCTGGCAGCTGTCCTGCAGTTCCAGCCCGACCGGATTCCCTATGTGGATTTGGAGCGGATCATCGTCGAATGGCTCCTGGGTGCCGAGGCCGATCAGGGTTGATCCACACCCTGGCGGCAGACCCATAGTCGCAAGGCGCGTCCGGCATTGACCCGGCACGGTGCGGCGGCGGCGCTTCAGAAAAGGCTTGATTTCCTACGTCAAAATTCCTACATTCCTGGGATCACGCGCCACCCCT
>JAAFHD010000480.1 GCA_013298245.1 Alphaproteobacteria bacterium | reverse complement strand
CTGGCATGTGGTTCCACCACCGACAGCATCAGTTGCGCCGCGATCGCCGCATCAATCGCATGCCCACCGGCGCGCAGCATGGACAGCCCCGCCTCGCTCGCGCGTGGATGCGCCGAGACCACCGCCTCGCGCTGCGCAAAAGCCGGCGCGGCCAGCGCCAACAGGATCAGCAGAACACGCATCAGCCACGCCTCCAGATCAACAGCACCGCGCCATCCTGGCCCAGCATTTCCAAGCGGTCATCCATGCGGCGGATGCGGCGGACATTGTTGAGGCCCTCCAGCACCAGCGCCTCCTGCGGATCGGTCTCCGGCGCGCAAGCCATCATGGTGCCGGCGACACCCATGAAACGCAGCGCGCCATCAGGCCCGGTGGCCACGCGCCCCATGAAGCGATTGCAGCCCGAAAACCCGCTGCCGCGCAGCCCATCGGCGGAGAATTCCAGGCTGGGCGCGGGTTCCTCCGCGCGATGCAGAACCCAGCTGGTGCCGGCCAGCCCCACGGGCGGTGTGGGCGCCGCGCAGGCGGCAAGCGGCAGCAGGACAAGCCATCGAAACTTCATTCACGCAGCCTAGCGGGGCAGGGCGCGCGCGCAAGGAATGGTTACAGTTGAAACCAATTTGCTCGGCGTGCTACGCATCGGCCATGAACATCATCTCCCCCACCGCGCAAGCGCTGGCGCCCACCATGTCCGGCTTCGGCAACCAGTTCGAGACCGAGGCACTGCCCGGCGCCCTGCCCATCGGCCGCAACAGCCCGCAGCGCTGCGCCTATGGGCTGTATGCGGAACAGCTCTCCGGCTCGCCCTTCACCGCACCGCGCGCGCGTAATGAACGCAGCTGGCTCTACCGCATTCGCCCGACGCTGGGTCACATGGGCCATATGCGCAAACGCGCCACACCGCTGTGGCTGGCCGCGCCCGACGCCGGCGCCGACCTGCCGCCGCAACCGCTGCGCTGGGACCCAATCCCCGTGCCGGATGCGCCGCTCTCCTTCATCGAAGGCATCCACACCGCCACCACCTGCGGCGATGCCACGGCGCAGAACGGCGTCGCCACGCACCTCTATTTCGCCACACGCAGCATGACGCACGAAGCCTTCTGGAACGCGGACGCCGAAATGCTGGTGCTGCCCCAGCTGGGCGCCCTGCGCTTCATCACCGAATTCGGCCTGCTCGACGCCGCACCTGGCGAACTGGTGGTCATCCCGCGCGGTGTGAAATTCCGCGTGGAACTGAAGGGCGGCCCCGCCCGCGGCTATATCCTGGAAAACTACGGCGGCGCGCTGACCCTGCCCGAACGCGGCCCGATCGGCGCCAATTGCCTCGCGAACCCGCGCGACTTCCAATACCCCACCGCCCGCTTCGAAGACGACGAAACCCCGCACCAGGTCATGCTGCGCTGGGGTGGCCAGATGTGGGAATCCGACATCGGCCATTCGCCCTTCGACGTCGTCGCCTGGCACGGCAACTACGCGCCCTATAGCTACGATCTGCGGCGTTTCTCGCCCGTCGGCCCGCTGCTGTTCGACCACGCCGACCCGTCCATCTTCACCGTGCTGACCAGCCCGAGCGAAACCCCCGGCACCGCCAATGTGGACTTCGTCATCTTCCCCGACCGCTGGCTGGTCGCCGAAAACACCTTCCGCCCGCCCTGGTATCACATGAACGTCATGAGCGAATTCATGGGCCTGATCTACGGCCAATACGACGCCAAGCCGCAGGGTTTTTCACCCGGCGGCTTCAGCCTGCACAACTGCATGCTGCCGCACGGCCCCGACGCCGAAGCCTTCGGAAAAGCAAGCACCGCGCCGCTTTCGCCGCACAAGCTGGAAGGCACCATGGCCTTCATGTTCGAAACCCGCCTGCCGCAACGTGTGACGCAATGGGCCGCGGACCACCCCGCGCGCCAGCTCGGCTACGGCGATTACGGCCTGGCGCTCAAACGGATGTTCGACCCGTCACGACCCTGATAGCCTGCCGCAAAACCGGAAGGCCCAAGCATGTCCACATCCCTGATCGTGTTGCTTGTCATCGGCGCCATTATTCTTGGCGTCATCCTGCTGTTCATCGGCATCTACAACCGCCTGGTCTCGCTGCGGCAGACCGGCAACCAGGCATGGGCGGATGTGGATGTGCAGCTGAAGCAGCGCCATGACCTGGTGCCCAATCTGGTGGAAACAGTGAAGGGCTATGCCGGCCACGAGAAATCCACGCTCGATGCCGTCGTGCGCGCGCGCAACGCCGCCGTGACCGCAAGCGGCCCGGAAGCCGCGGGTGCCGCCGAGGGCGCACTGTCCGGCGCACTGCGCCAGCTCTTCGCGCTCAGCGAGGCCTATCCCGACCTCAAGGCCAACACCAACTTCCTGGAACTCCAGCGCGAACTCTCCAACATCGAAACCAAGATCGCCGCCGCGCGCCGCTTCTTCAACAACGCGGTCGCCGAACTCAACACCGCCATCGAACAATTCCCCGCCGTCCTCATCGCGGGCATGTTCGGCTTCAAGCCGCGCGGCTTCTTCGAAGTGCAGGAGGCCGAGCGCGCCGCCGTCGAAGCAGCACCCAGCGTCAAATTCTGATGTTCACGCCCGCCATCGGGCTGTCGACGCATATCTGGAACAACAACGCGCGGGCATTGCTGCTGCTCGCGGGTTTTCCGTTGCTGCTCGCGCTGATGACCTTCGGCGTCTCGGTGATCTTCTCCGCCAGCGCCGACAGTCTGCCCGAGGCCTTCCGCATGGCCTGGCGCAACCTGCCGTGGTTCCTCGCACTCGGCACCATCATCGCGCTCATCTGGTTCGCGATCGCCTTGCTCACGCACCAATCCATCATGGACTGGATCACCGGCGCACGCGTCGTCACGCGCGAGACCGACAAGCGCCTGTGGGACCTGATGGAAACGCTC
>JAAFHD010000479.1 GCA_013298245.1 Alphaproteobacteria bacterium | reverse complement strand
TGCTGGGCCTGCCCTTGCGCGTGCTGGTGCTGACCGGCGGCGAAAGCGCTTGGGACGGCGCAACATGGGAGGCCGTGCTGGTCTCGCGCATCGGTGATGCGGCGGGGCTGCGCGTGCTGGGCCTGGCCGCGCTGATGCTGGCCGGGGCTGGGCGCGTGGGTGCGGCGCTGGGCGGCGCGGGCGCGCTGATGGTCGCCGCTAGCTATGCGGCGATGGGGCATTCCACGCTGTACCGGCCGCGGCAGGAATTGGCGGCGCTGGTCTCGGTGCATGTGCTGGCGGTGGGGTTCTGGGTGGGCAGCCTGGGGCCGCTGTGGCTGGCGGCGCGGCGCAGCGATGCGGCGTTGATTGCGCGCTGGTCGCGGCTGGGAGCGCTGGCGGTGGCGCTGCTGGTGGGCAGTGGCGCGGTGCTGGTGGTGTTGCTGGTGCGGCGCGCGGATCTGATCTTCGCGGGCTGGTATGGCTATGCGCTGGTGGCGAAGCTGGTGGTGGTGGGGGCCATGCTGGCGCTGGCGGCGCGGCATCGCTGGGTGCTGGGGCCGGCGCTGGCGCGGGGTGATGCGGGTGCGGGCACGCGGCTCGCGCGCAGCATCGCGCTCGAGGCGGCGCTGGCGCTGCTGGCCTTCTATGCGGCGGCGGAACTGGTGTCGGTGCATCCCGTGGATGCCGGGCATCGCATCAACGGATAGTGCGGCCGGGTGACGCGGAGTCAACGCGGCGAACACCGCGCGCGCATGCCCGAAGGCTGATGATGCCTGCCGCATCATCCACGGAGCGCGCATGTTTCAATGCACCACCCACGCGGCCCCGGCCTGCAGCTGCCTGCCCGGCCGGCGCGGCATGCTGGGCCTGCTGGCGGCGGCCGCCGTCGCGCCTGCCGTGCCGATGCGCGCGGCCCGCGCCTCCGAGGGGCAGTATGAGGCGATGCTGCTGAACTGTATCGACCCCCGCTTCACCAGCAGCTCCGCCGCGTGGATGACCCAGCACGAGCTGCGTGGCCGCTACAGCCAGTTCGTCATCGCGGGCGGGCCGCTGGGGGCTGTGCATCCGCGCTTCGCGGCCTGGCACCAGGCCTTTTGGGATAATCTGGGCATCACGTTGCAGCTGCACCATATCCGACGCGTGGTGGCCTTCGCGCATCGCGATTGCGGGGCGGCGAAACTCGCACTGGGTGAGGCCGCGATCGCGACGCCGGCGGCCGAAACCACGGCCTTCGTCGACGTGCTGGCGCAGTTCCGCGCGGCGGTCGCGCAACGGCATCCAAACCTGCCGGTGGTGGGCGGGCTGATGGCGCTGGATGGGAGCGTGACGGCGCTCTGATTCAGCGGCGTTGGCTGCGCGGGTCCAGCGCGTCGCGCAGCCCGTCGCCGACCAGGTTGAGCGCCAGCACCAGCAGGAAAATCGCGAGGCCTGGGAAGATCGCGAGCCAGGGCGCGGTCTCGATGAAGCGTTGCGCGCTGTTGAGCATGCTGCCCCAGGAGGGCGAGGGCGGCTGCTGGCCGAGGCCGAGGAAGGAGAGCGAGGCTTCGGCGATGATGGCCTCGGCGATGGAGAGTGTGGCCTGCACCAGCAAGGGTGGGGCGATGTTGGGCAGCACGTGGCGCAGCGCGATGCGCCAGGGCGGGTTGCCCATGGCGCGCGCGGCCTCGGCCCAGTCGGCGCTGGCGGCGTCCTGCGCCATGCCGCGCGCCAGGCGCACGAAAACCGGCGAGGCGGAGATGGCGATGGCGAGCATCGCGTTTTCGAGCGCCGGCCCCAGGAAGGCGGCGAGCGCGATGGCCAGGATGAGGAAGGGCACGGCCAGCATGGCATCTGCGATGCGGGAGATGATGGCGTCGATCCAACCGCCGGCGAGGCCCGCGATGAGGCCGATGGGCACGCCGATCAGCACCGCGCCGCCGACAGCGATGATGCCCGCCATCAGCGATGCGCGCGCGCCCCAGAGGACGCGGGAGAGGACGTCGCGGCCGTTTTCATCCGTGCCGAACCAGTATTGCGCGGAGGGGGGGCGACGGATGGCGGTCCAGCTGGTCTGCAGGGGATCGGCGGGCGAAATCCAGGGGGCGAGCAGGGCTGCGAGGACGAAGATCGTCACCACCACCAGGCCGAACATCGCGAGGCGATGGCGGAAGAAGGTGGCGAGCGCGCGGCGTCCCGGGCTTTGCGCCACGGCACTCATGCGTTGCGCAGCCGCGGATTGATCAGCATGTAGAGAATGTCGGCCAGCAGGGAGAGGGCGACGAAGATCAACGCTGTTGCCAGCACAACGCCCTGCACCACCGGGTAGTCGCGGTTGAACACGGCATCGACCACCAGCTTGCCGAAGCCGGGGATGCTGAAGATCTGTTCGGTCAACACGGCACCGGCCAGCAGGCGGCCGAATTCGATGGTGCCGAGTGTGACCACCGGCACCAGCGCATTGCGCAGCGCGTGGCGCGAGATGACGGTGCGTTCCGCGACACCTTTGGCGCGCGCGGTGCGCACATAATCCTGCGTGAGTGCGCCGAGCATCGCGGCGCGGGTGTGGCGCATCAGCACGGATGCGACGCCTGTACCGAGGACGAAGGCCGGCATGATGGTGGTCGCCAGCGACTGCACCGGGTCTTCCCAGAGCGGCACATAACCGCTGGGCGGCAGCCAACCCAGCTGCACGCTGAACAGCAGAATCATCATGATGCCGAGCCAGAAATTCGGCATGGAAATCCCGAACAGCGCGATGGCGTTGATGCCCCAATCCGCGGGCTTGTCCTTCCACACCGCGGACATCACGCCCGCCGGCACGCCGATGACGACGCCGATGATGAAGGACATGGTGGCGAGCTGCGCGGTGACCGGCAGCTTGTCCAGGATCAGCGCGCCCACCGGTTCGCGGATGCGCCAGGAGAAGCCGAAATCACCCACCAGCACGCGGGAAAGCCAG
>JAAFHD010000048.1 GCA_013298245.1 Alphaproteobacteria bacterium | reverse complement strand
GGGTGATGATGGCGCCGGTTGCGTCGCGGATGGCACCGAAGATCGCGGGGGCGGTTGCGACCAGCGCGGGTTCGCCCACGCCCTTCGCGCCGCAGGGGCCGAGCGGTTCCGAATCCTCGATCAGGATGGTGTCGATCGGCGGCACATCGCCCATGGAGGGGATCAGGTAGTCGTGCAGGTTTTCGGTGCGGCCGGGGATGTATTCTTCCATCAACGCGAGGCCGATGCCTTGTGCGATGCCGCCGTGAATCTGGCCTTCCAAAAGCGTCGGGTTGATGGCGCGGCCGACATCATGGGCGGCGACGATGCGGTGCAGCTTGATGGTGCCAAGACGTGTATCGACCGCGAGTGCGGCGATCTGGGCCGCGAAACCATAGGTCGCGTACGGAATGCCCTGGCCGTTTTCGTCCAGCGGAATCGTGGGTGGGTCGAAGCGGCCTTCGGCGAGGAGTTTTTCGTGCAGATGCAGCGCGACGCCATTCACCCGCAGCACGCCGCCGTCCAGCGACAGCGCTGCGTCATCGCCGGCATTCGCACGACGCAGTATATCCGCGCGCAGCGCACGCCCGGCCTCGAACGCCGCGCGCCCACTGACAAAAGTCTGGCGCGAGGCACTGGTCTTGCCGGCATCTGGCGTCAGGAAAGTGTCGCCATTCACATGCGCGAAGGCCGCGACCGGCAGGCCCAGTGCTGCGGCCGCGATCTGGTGCAACACGGTGGTGCTGCCCTGGCCAATATCGACCGCGCCGTTGAAGAAGGTCAGGCGCCCCCCCGGCGTCAATTCCAGCCGCATCGTGGAGGGGTTGGACATGCCGGTATTGCCGATGCCGTACCACATGCAGGCCACGCCCACGCCGTGGCGCAGCACGCCGCCGCGGGCGTTTTCGTCGGCCGCCCGCGCGCGCAGCGCATGCCAGTGTAGGCGCAGCGATTCGAGGCATGCCACCAGCCCCACCGAATGCTCCATGCGTTGCCCGGTGGCTGTCGTGTCGCCCACGCGCAGCGCGTTCAGCACGCGAAATTCCAAGCGGTCCACGCCGGCCGCGTCAGCCAGTTGGTCCCACAGCGCCTCCTGCGCGATCGCGGCCTGCGGCACGCCAAAGCCGCGGAAGGCGCCCGATGGCGGGTTGTGCGTGTGCACCGCGCGCGCCACTGCATGCACGGCCGGCACGCGGTACGGCCCGCTGGCATGCACGGGCACGCGGCCCGCGACGGTCGGACCCCAGCTGGCATACGCACCCGTGTCGTAGTCGCCATCGAAGTGGATATGCGTGAGGCGCCCGTCCGCATCGCAGCCCGCTTCGGCGGTGATGGAAGCGGGGTGGCGCTTCGTCGAACTCAACATCGATTCGGGGCGCGCATAGACGGTGCGCACGGGCTTGTTCAGCAGCCAGGCGGCGACGGCCAGCATGGGCTGCACCGCCACATCCAGCTTGCCGCCGAAACCACCACCGCAGGCGGAGGGGATAATGCGCACGCGGTCCTCGGGGATGCCCAACACGCCGGCCACTTCCTCGCGATCCATATAGGGGGCCTGGGTGGAGGCGAAGACTTCCACCGTGTCACCAACGCGCTGCGCATAACCGGCCTCGGGCTCGATATAGGCGTGTTCGACGAATCTGGTCTGCACGGCGATGCGCGCGGTATGCGCCGCAGGCGCCGCGGTGCCCGAGACCACGCGCCCCGTGGTCAGGATATTGCCAGGCAGATGCGCGTGCAGGAGCGGCGCGCCATCGGCCCGCGCGGCGGCCACGTCCAACGCGGGCAGAGGTTCCCAGGCCACTGGAAATTCCGCGCGCAACACGGCATCGCGCACGCCCACCAGCGCGGCCACGCAATCGCCGCGATACAGCACGGTGTGCTCGGCAAAGACCGGCTGGTCCTTGATGTGCGGGTAGATGCCGAAGCCGTTGCGGCCGGGCACGTCGCGCGCGGTCAGTACTGCCTCAACGCCCGGGTTCGCGGCGAGGAAGGCGGTGACATCCGGCAGGGCGAAACGCGCATGCGCGTGCGGGCTGCGGATCGGGCGCAGCCATAGCGAGTCGGCGGGCGCGGCATCGGCGCCGTAGCGCTCGCTGCCATCCAGTTTCGCGGGGCCGTCGAGGCGCGGGATGCGCGCGCCGACGGCGCCGGTCTCGGGTGCGGGCGGCGTGTCCAGGAAGCGATGCGCATCCAACACCGCATCGGTGATTTTCCGATAGCCGGTGCAGCGGCACAGCACGCCACCGAGCGCTGCTTCCACCGCTGCTTCATCCGGTGTCGCGTCGCGCGCCAGCAGATCGGCCGCGGCCATCACCATGCCGGGCGTGCAGATGCCACATTGCGCAGCGCCATGGTGCAAAAAGGCGGCGGCCAATGCCTGGCCCCAACGCGTGCTCGCGAGGCCCTCCACCGTGGTGACCTGCGCACCGGCGGCCTGCGCCACCGGCACCATGCAGGCGCAGACCTGCGCGCCATCCAGCAGCACGGTGCAGGCGCCGCAATCGCCGGCGTCGCAGCCGATTTTCGTGCCGGTCAGGCCCAGCGTATCGCGCAGCGCGGCGGAGAGACGCGTGGCTGGCGGAACAGTCAGCGCATGCGCTTCGCCATTGACGGTCAGCGCAATCGGCGGCGGCTGCATCGCGTTCATGCCAGCACCGCGCGGGCGATGACTTCGCGCGCGGCGGCGGCGCGGTATTCGGCGCTGCCACGCACATCCGCGATGGGCGAGAGCTCCGGCAATGGCACGCGTGCGATGATGCGCGCGGCCTCCTCGTGCGTGGCACCCAGCAGCGCCGCTTCAAGGCCCAGCAGCCGGCGCGCGACAGGCGAACAGGCGCCGATCGCGACGCGCACCTGCGCGATGCGCGCGCCATCCCAGCGCGCCAGGCCCGCCGCCATAGCGATGGAAATCACCAGCTGCTTGCGCGCGCCGAGTTTCTCGAAGCGGCTTTGCGCATCGGGTTGCGCGGGCATGTGCAGTGCCACCGCGATTTCCTCAGGCGCCCGCGCGGTACGCCGATTGTGCAGGATGAATTGCGACAGCGGGATGCGCCGCGTGCCCGCCGCGCTGGCCAATTCCACCTCTGCGTCCAGCAGCAGCAAGGGCGGCACACCATCGGCGGCCGGCGAGGCATTGCACAGATTGCCGAGCACCGTGCCGCGGTTCTGCACTTGCCGCCCGCCCACCTGGCGCGCGGCTTGTTGCAGCGCGCGGAAGGCCGGCGGCAGCGCGGCATCCGCCACCTCCGTCCAGGTGGCCAGCGCGCCGATGCGCGTGGCCGACACACCGCGCAGCGCCGCTAGCCCTGAGATGTCCAGCCAATTCAGCGCGGGGCGCGGCCCCCACACTTCCGCGCCGGTCATCCATGGGTAGAGGTCGGTACCGCCGGCCAAGGGTTGCGGGCGGTGCTGCGCCATGAGGTCCAGCGCGTCGGGGAGCGAGGTCGGTCGGAAATAGGCGTCCATGCATGGGGCATAGGGGCTGTTCGCGCGGCACTCAACCGGCAAATACTGCGCCAACGAGGAGAATGCGGATGCTGATCAAGAATATCGGGCTGATGTTCAGCGGCGATGTCGCGAACCCGGTGCTGGATGCGGATTCCATCCTGGTCGAGGGCGGGCGGATCGCGGCGATCGGGCGCGGGCTGCAAGGTGCGGGCGCGGTCTGGGATGCGAAGGGCTGCGCGGTGATGCCCGGGCTGATCGACAATCACGTGCACCCCGCCTTTGGCGACTGGACGCCGCGGCAGAACCAGCTGGGTTGGATCGAGGCCTTCGTGCAGGGCGGTGTCACCACCATGCTGAGTGCGGGCGAGGTGCATATCCCCGGCCGACCGAAGGACCCCGTGGGCGTGAAGGCGCTGGCGATCGCGGCGCAGCGTTGTTTCTCCGCGTTCCGGCCGCTGGGTGCGAAGGTGATCGCCGGCGCGCCCGTTGCGGAGCGCGGCATGACGGCCGCGGACTACGCCGAATGCGGCGCGGCGGGCGTGCAGTTGCTGGGCGAGATCGGCCTTGGTTCCATTCGCGAGCCGGAGGAGGTTGCGCAGCACGCCGCCTGGGCGCGCGCGGCCGGGCTGAACATGATGATCCATTGCGGCGGGCCTTCCATCGCGGGGTCCAACCGCATGGGCTTCGACCAGGTGGTGGCGGCGGATGCGGATATCGTCGCACACATCAATGGCGGCCCGACCAGCCTTTCGGCGGAGGAACTGACGCGCGTGATGGCGGCGACGACGCGCGCCATCGAGATCGTGCACAACGGCAATCCGCGCACCGCGCTGCATGCGCTGAACACGTTGCGCGAGATGGGGCGGTTGGACCGGTTGGTGTTGGGCACGGACAGCCCGGCTGGTTCGGGCGTGCAGCCGTTGGGGGTGCTGCGCACGGTGTCGTTTTTGGCGAGTGTCGGGGGCTTGGATGCGGGGCTCGCCATCGCGGCGGGCAGCGGCAACATCGGGAAGTGGCGCGGTTTGGAACAAGGCGTGCTGGCGGCGGGGCGGCCGGCGGATATAGTGTTCATCGATGCACCGATCGGCGGTGCTGGGCGCGACGCGTCGGAAAGCCTGGCGCTGGGTGATCTGCCAGGCATCGGCCTGGTGGTGATCGATGGCGAGGTGCGTGTTGGTGCGCGCAGCCGCAACACGCCGCCCGCGGCGCGCGTGCCGGAGCTAGCATGATGCGCCGCCGATTCAGCTTTTCGCGCCTGCGGCGCTCAAACCATCGGAGGCAGGGATGAAGATCCGCAAGCTGGTGACGTTTGTTGAAGACACGCTGACCGAGATGGACCGCGACATCACGCCGCCCATCCGTCGCGCGGTCGCCTGTGCGGTGCTGAAGAACCCGCTGGCCGGGCACTACAACCCCGATGTCTCGGTGCTGATCGAAGCTGGCGAGGCGCTGGGCGCGCTGCTGGTGGAACGCGCCCTGGCGGCACTCGGCGCGCCGGCGCAGGGCTATGGCAAGGCGGCGATTGTGGGCGAAGCGGGCGAGTTGGAACACGCAGCCGCCCTGCTGCACCCGAAGATGGGTGCGCCGGTGCGTGCCGCCTTGGGTGGCGGTGCGGCGTTGATTCCATCGGCGAAGAAACGCGCCGGCATGGGCGCCGTGATCGACGTGCCGCTGGGCCACAAGGACGCCGCCTTCGTGCGCAGCCATTTCGACGCGATCGAGGCGCGCGTGACCGATGCGCCGATGGCCGATGAAATTCTGCTGTGCCTGGCGCTGGCGGCGGGTGGCAGGCCGCTGCCGCGCATCGGCGGGCTGACCGTGGATCAGATCCAGGGCAAGGACGGCTTGCGCTGAAGCCCCGCTGCGCCGCAGATTACGCGCATGCAAGATAACCGGATCGCCTTCACCCTGAACGGGCAGCGCATCACGCTGCCCGCCGACACGGTGCCCACGCAGACTCTGCTGGACTGGCTGCGCGAAGGCGCGCGCCTGACCGGCACCAAGGAAGGCTGCGCGGAGGGCGATTGCGGCGCCTGCACCGTGGTGCTGGAGGATGGCGCGCGGCGCGAGCCGATCAATGCCTGTCTGGCCACGCTGGGCCAGATGCATGGCCGCGCGATCCGCACGGTGGAGGGCATTGGCCTCGCGGTGGCCGAGGCGCTGGCGGATGCGGATGGCACGCAATGCGGTTTCTGCACGCCGGGTATTGTCATGTCCGCCTGGGCCTGGACGCGCGAGGGTGGCGATCCGCATGAGGCGCTGGCCGGAAACCTGTGCCGCTGCACCGGCTATCGGCCGATCCTGGAGGCGATGGAGAGCATGCGGGATGACGGCGCGCAGAGCGCCGTGACGACGCCCACGGCGGCTGTGTTCGCGGCACCTGGACAAGTGTTTCATCTGCCCGCGACATTGGCCGAGGCGGTGGCGCTGAAGCGCGCGCTGCCCGATGCCTGGTTGCTGGCGGGCGGCACGGATTTGGGCCTGCGGTTTTCCGAACATCGGGAGAATCCACCGGCAGTGATTGGGCTGTTGAACATTCCCTAACTGCGCGGGCTGCGCGTGGATGGCGCGGGCATCCGCATCGGCGCGGCAGAACCCTATTCGGCGCTGCATGCGGCATGTGCGGGCGACACGGATTTCGCGCCGTTTGCGCATTATCTCGCGCGGCTGGGTTCACGGCAGATCCGCGCGATGGGGACGGTGGGTGGCAATCTTGGCACTGCCTCGCCCATCGGCGATGCGCTGCCGATCCTGCTGGCACTAGATGCGGTGGTGGAGACCAGCGCGCGCGACATGCCGGTTGCGGAATTCCTGTTGGACTATCGGCGCAACGCGCTGGCGGCGGATGAGATCATCGCCGCCATCCGACTGCCGCGCCCGGCACCTGGCGCGCTGCTGGTGGCGGAAAAACTCTCGCGCCGGCATGACCAGGATATCTCGGCGGTGGCGATGGTGGCGTGTGTGGAATTCGCGGGCGGCGTGGTGGCGCGCGCGCGCATCGCCTTCGGCGGGATGGCGGCGACGACGCGCCGCGCAACGGGCGCCGAGGCCGCGCTGACCGGCCGCGCGCTGACGCGCGAAACCGCGCGCGAAGCCGCCGCCGCGCTGGACTTCACGCCGCTCTCCGATTGGCGCGGCAGCGCCGAATGGCGCATGGCCGCCGCGCGTGGCTTGGTCGAACGGCTGTGGCTGCGCCACGCGCATCCCGAGATGCCGGCGGATGTCTTCGCGGTGCCGGCATGAACGCCGTGACCAAGATCGCCGGCGCCGCGCTGCGCCATGACAGCGCGGTCAAGCACGCGACAGGCGAGGCGCGTTTCATCGATGACATGGCCGAACCCGCGGGCACGCTGCACGCCGCGCTGGTGACATCGCCGGTGGCGCATGGCCAGCTGCGCGCGCTGGACCTGGCGCCCGCGCGCGCCATGCCTGGCGTGGTCGCGGTGCTCGGCCCCACTGACATTCCCGGCGAGAACGACATCGCGCCGATCGCGCGCAACGAAGTGCTGTTCGTCGAGACCATCATCGAACATCACGGCCAGGCGCTGGCGCTGGTGGTGGCGCGCACGCGCGACGAAGCGCTGCGCGCCGCCGCCGCCATCAAGCCTGACATCGAAGCCCTGCCCCCCATCCTGCGCATCCAGGATGGCCGCGACTGGCTGGTCGGCCCCTTCACGATGAAGAACGGCGATGCCGATACCGCACTCGCCGCCGCCCCCTTCACCGCGCAGGGCGAATTCGAAGTCGGCGGCCAGGAACACTTCTATCTCGAAGGCCAAGTCGCACTCGCCATCCCTGGCGAGGGCGCGGAAATGCTGGTGCATTCCTCCACCCAACACCCTTCCGAAGGCCAGCACATCATCGCCCGCGTGCTCGGCGTGCCCTATGGCGCCGTGCAGGTGCAGTGCCGCCGCATGGGCGGCGCCTTCGGCGGCAAGGAGAGCAACGCCAGCTGGGTCGCCGCCGCCGCCGCACTGGCCGCGCGCCACACCAACCGCCCCGTGAAACTGCGCTTGCCGCGCAAGGCCGATATGGCCGCCACCGGCAAGCGCCACCCCTTCCTCTATCGCTGGCGCGCGGGCTTCGACGCCGCGGGCCGCATCACCGCCCTGGTCGCGGACATGACCGCCGATGGCGGCCATTCCGTCGACATGTCCGGCGGCGTGGTGATGCGCGCACTCACCCACGCCATCAACGCCTATAGCGTCGCCGATCTGCGCGTCACCTGCGGCGCCATCAAGACCAACCATGTCAGCAACACCGCCTTCCGCGGCTTCGGCGGCCCGCAGGGCGCGATGCTGATGGATGACGTGCTCGCCCATGTCGCGCGCGCCACCGGCCATGACATTGAAGCGGTGCGCGCGCGCAATTTCGCGGGCGGGCCGAACCCCTCGCACACACCCTATGGCCAGGCGCTGGAGGGCGATCTGATCCGCCGCGTGCATGCCGAAGCCATGGCCGATTCCAGCTGGGATCGCCGCCGCGCGGAGATCGCCGCCTTCAACGCCACGCATCCGACATTGCGCCGGGGCCTTGGCTGTTTCGTCAGCGCCTTTGGAATCAGCTTCGGCATCCCGCATCTGAACCAGGCGGGCGCCTTGGTGCATGTGTACACCGATGGCTCCGTGCGCCTCGCGCATGGCGGCACCGAGATGGGCCAGGGGCTGTTCATCAAGGTCGCGCAGGTGGTGGCGGAAGTGTTTTCCGTGCCCATCGAAACCGTGGGCCTGGCCGCCACGCATACCGCCGAAGTGCCCAACACCAGCCCGACGGCTGCCAGCACCGGCAGCGACCTGAATGGCTGGGCCGCCTTCAACGCGGCGGATGCGATTCGCACGCGCATGGCCAGCGTCGCCGCCAAGCATTTCGGTTGCGCCGAGGACGCCGTTCGCTTCGAAGATGGCCAGGTGCTGGGCGCCACCGACAACCAGCGCCTGACCTTCGGCGAGCTTGCGAAAAAATGCTGGCTGGCGCGCGTGTCTCTGTCCGCCACCGGCTACTACGCGACGCCCGATCTGGAATGGGACATGCAGGCGGTGCGCGGCAAGCCGTTCTTCTATTTTTCGTATGGCGCCGCTGTCTCCGAAGTGGTGATCGACACGCTCACTGGCGAACACCGCGTGCTCTCCGCGCATCTGGTCCAGGATTGCGGCAAGTCGCTGAACCCGGCGATCGATCGCGGCCAGATCGAGGGCGCCTTCATCCAGGGCATGGGCTGGCTGACCAGCGAGGAATTGTGGTGGGACCCGGCCGGCCGCCTGCGCACTGTCGGGCCTTCCACCTACAAGATTCCAGGCTCGCGCGACGTACCGCCAGTGTTCCAGGCGCGCATCCTGGAAGCAGGCCCCGCACGCGCCAACACCATCTTCCGCAGCAAGGCGGTGGGCGAGCCGCCGCTGTTGCTGGCAGGTGCCGTGTGGAACGCCTTGAAGGACGCGGCGGGCGTTGCGCATCTCGACGCACCCGTCTCTCCGGAGCGGCTTTTGCGCGCTGGACAGCGGCCCTAGGCGCGTTCATACAGCCATGACGGCAGCGGGGGTCAACCCCGCGCGCAAGCTATGGCAGGAGAGGCGTGCGGGTGAGTGACTTCATCCTCGAGACAAAGGCTCTGACCAAGGAATTCCGTGGCTTTGCCGCGGTGTCCGACGTCAACCTCCAGGTGCGCCGAGGCACCATCCATGGTCTGATCGGCCCCAATGGCGCGGGCAAGACCACCTGCTTCAATCTGCTGACCAAGTTCCTGCCGGTGACGCGCGGTTCCATCAGCTATGACGGGCGCGACATCACCTCGATGAAGCCCGCGGAAGTGGCGCGGCTGGGGCTGGTGCGGTCGTTCCAGATTTCAGCGGTGTTTCCGCATCTGACGGTGTTGGAAAATGTGCGCGTCGCGCTGCAGCGCCAGCGCGGCAACAGCTTCGATTTCTGGCGCGCCGACAGCCTGCTGAAGCAATATGACGACCGCGCGATGGAATTGCTCGCCGATGTGGGCCTGACCGAATACGCCGAGCTCGCCGCGGGCCAGCTGCCCTATGGCCGCAAGCGTGCGCTGGAAATCGCGACGACGCTCGCGATGGACCCCAAGATGATGCTGCTGGACGAACCGACCGCCGGCATGACCGCCGAGGATGTGGACCGCATCGTGACCCTGGTGAAGCGCGTTTCGGTGGGCCGCACCGTGCTGCTGGTGGAACATAATTTGAAGGTCGTCGAAGGGCTGTGCGACAGCATCACCGTGCTGGCGCGCGGCCAGGTTCTGGCCGAGGGCGATTACGCCGCCGTCTCCGCCAATCCGGAGGTGATCGCGGCCTATCTCGGCACCGACCCCGCCAGCGTCGGCGTTCCGGAGAGCGCGGCATGATGCTGGAAGTGAAGGGCCTGGAGGCCTGGTACGGCGAATCGCACGTCCTGCATGGCGTGGACATCCACATCAATGAGGGCGAGGTGGTGACGCTGCTGGGCCGCAATGGCGCGGGCAAGACCACCACGCTGCGCGCCATCATGGGGCTGACGGGCCGCCGCGCGGGCAGCGTGAAGTTTCAGGGCGGCGAGATCATCAGCGCGCGCTCGGACGTCATCGCACGCAAGGGCATCGCCTATTGCCCCGAGGAGCGCGGGATTTTCGCCAGCCTCGACGTGACCGAGAACCTGATGCTGCCGCCGCAGATCGCGCCTGGCGGCATGTCGGTCGATGAAATCTACACGCTGTTCCCGAACCTGAAGGAACGCGCGCGCAGCCCGGGCACCAAGCTTTCGGGCGGCGAACAGCAGATGCTGGCGATCGGGCGTATCCTGCGCACGGGTGCGAAGCTGCTGTTGCTGGACGAACCGAGCGAGGGCCTGGCCCCGGTCATCGTGCAGCAGATTGGCCGCACCGTGCGCGAGTTGAAAAGCCGCGGCTTTACCGTGCTGCTGGTGGAACAGAATTTTCGCTTCGCACAGACCGTCGCGGACAGGCATTATGTGATGGACCATGGCACTGTGGTGGACAGCGTGACCAACGCTGAACTCGCGGGCGCGATGGACCGCCTGCACCAGTATCTGGGCGTTTGAACCAACAAAACCGGGAACCAGAATCATGATCGACACGGGTCGCCGTAATTTTCTCTCGGCCACGGGCGCGATGGCGCTTGGCGCCGCAACCCCCATCACCCATGCGCGCGCGCAAGGGGCTGCCAACACCATCCGCATCGGTGTGCTGACCGATATGTCCGGCCCGTTCCGTGACATTTCCGGCCCGACCAGCGTGATTTCCGCGCGCACCGCCGTGCAGGATTTCGGCAATCGCGGCTTCAATGTCGAAGTGCTGGTCGCCGACCACCAGAACCGCCCCGATGTCGGTGTGAACCTGGTGCGCCAATGGGTCGATCGTGACAACGTGGATGTGGTGCTGGATGTGCCGTCCTCGGGCGTCGCGCTGGCGGTCAACACCGTCATGCGCGAGCGCAACAAGGTCTATCTGAACAGCACGGCGGCCACCGTCGAACTGACCGGCGGGCAGTGCAGCCCGAACACCATCCACTGGACCTATGACACCTGGATGCTGGCGCGCAGCACCGGCGGCGCGTTGGTGCGCGCGGGTGGCCAGTCCTGGTTCTTCATCACCGCGGACTACGCCTTCGGCCACAGCCTGGAAGGGCAGACGATGGAATTCGTCCGCTCCGCCGGCGGCCGCGTGGTGGGCAATGTGCGCCACCCCTTCCCCGGCACGACCGACTACTCCTCCTTCCTGTTGCAGGCGCAGGCCAGCCGCGCGCAGGTGGTGGGCATTGCGAATGCCGGCGTGGACGCGATCAACGCCATCAAGCAGGCCGGCGAATTCGGCCTGATGCGCCGCGGCCAGCGCGTGGCGGGCTTGCTGGTGTTCGTGAATGACGTGAACAGCCTGGGCCTGCAAACGGCCGGCGGTTCGGTGCTGACCGAGACCTTCTACTGGGACCTGAATGACCGCACGCGCGCCGTCTCGGGCCGCATCGTCGCCAACGGCACGCCGGGCGGCAACCGGCCTTCCATGGGCCATGCCGGCTGCTATTCGGCCGTGACGCATTACCTCAAGACCGTCGCCGACATGGGTGTCGCCGCCGCCAAGGCGGATGGCGCCGCCACCATCGCGCGCATGAAGGCCATGCCGACCGATGACGACGCCTTCGGCCGCGGCACGATCCGCCCCGATGGCCGCAAGCTGCACCCGGCCTATCTGTTCCAGGTCAAGACGCCGCAGGAATCGCGCGGCGCCTGGGACTTCTACACGCTGCTGCAAACCACCCCCGCCGAAGAGGCCTTCCGCCCGATGGCGGCCGGCAATTGCGCGCTGGTGCGATAGTAATTTTGCGGGGCTGATTCACGGATCAATCTGTTCCAGACTGATCCGATCAGACCCGAGTGGTTCACCATCCGGGGCAGGGCGACGCCAGATCGCCCGCCTCTTCACGTCCCAGGAGAGAGCAAGCATGACCGAGACAACCCGCCGCGCCGTCCTTGGCGCCGCCGCCACCGCGCCGGTGTGGGGCGCGCTGCCCTACAGCCCCGCCAAGGCGCAGGCCGCCAACACCATCAAGATCGGCATGCTGACCGATTTCTCCGGACCCTTCCGTGACCTGAACGGGCCCAATTCCATCGCCGCCGCGCGCCTGGCGATCCAGGAATTCGGGCAACGCGGCTTCAATGTCGAATTCGTCAGCGCCGACCATCAGAACCGGCCCGATGCCGGTGTGGCGATCGCGCGGCGTTGGATCGACAATGAAAACGTCGACATGATCCTGAACCTGGCGGCGTCCTCGGTGGCGCTGGCGGTGTCGCAGGTGGCGCTGGAGCGCAACAAGGTCTGCATCCCGACCTCGACCGCCACCTCGGACCTGACGGGACGCGCCTGCAACACCAACACCATCCATTGGGTGTATGACACCTACATGCTGGCCAAAGTGGCGGGTGCGGCGACGGTGCGCGCGGGCGGGCAGTCCTGGTTCTTTATCACCGCGGACTACGCCTTCGGCCATGCGCTGGAACGTGACACCTCCAACTTCGTGCGCGCGGCCGGTGGGCGCGTGGTCGGTTCGGTGCGCCATCCCTTCCCGGCGACGACCGACTTTTCTTCGTTCCTGGTGCAGGCGCAAGCCTCGCGCGCGCAGGTGATCGGGCTGGCGAATGCGGGTGCTGACACCATCAACAGCATCAAGCAGATTGGCGAATTCGGGCTGACGCGGCGCGGCATCAAGGTCGCGGCGCTGCTGCTGTTCGACACCGATGTGCATGCGCTGGGGCTGGCCACCGCACAGGGTCTGGTCTGCGCCAACACCTTCTATTGGGATCTGAACGATCGCACGCGGCGCGTCTCCGCCGCGATCCTGCGTGCTTCGGGCGTGGACATGCCGGTGGCGATGAGCCACGCGGGCGACTACTCCGCCAGCATGCACTACCTGAAGGCTTGCGCTGATCTGGGCGTCACCGCCGCCAAGGCCAGCGGCCGCGCGGTGGTCGAGCGCATGAAGGCGATGCCGACCGATGACGATGCCTTCGGCGCCGGCAGCATCCGCGCCGATGGCCGCAAGCTGCACCCCGCCTATCTGTGCGAGGTGAAGACTCCGGCCGAAAGCCGCGGCCGCTTCGACTTCTACAAGATCCTGCAGACGGTCACGCCGGAAGAGGCCTTCCGCCCGGTGGCCGAAGGTGGCTGCTCGCTGATCCGCTGAACCACGCAACCGGGATAGCGCGGCACAAGACCGCGCATCCCAATCTGCTGACTGGCCTGCTGATCCCTCGCTTCGCAGGCGAAGCGAGGGGCAGGACATAGGAGGAGGAAGACCAAGATGACCGCATCCCGTCGCGCCCTTTTGGGTGCTGCCGCCACCGCCCCGATCTGGGGTGCCTTGCCCGCGCACCAGGCCCGCGCGCAGGCCGCCAACACGGTCCGCATCGGCGTGCTGGGCGACCAGTCCGGCCTGTACCGTGACCTCGGCGGGCCGGGTTCGGTGGTGTGCGTGCGCCAGGCCATCCAGGATAGCGGCGTCACCGCGCGCGGCATCAATGTGGAAGTGGTGGTGGGCGACCACCAGAACCGCCCCGATGTCGGCTCCACCATCGCGCGGCAATGGCTCGATCGCGACAATGTGGATGTGGTGACCGACCTGCCGACCAGCTCCGTCGCACTCGCGGTCAACACCGTCGTGCGCGAGCGCAACAAGATCCACCTGAACACCGCGGCCGCCACGTCCGACCTGACCGGTGCCGCGTGCAGCCCCAACACCATCCATTGGGTGTACGACACCTACATGCTGGCCAAGTCCACGGGTGGGGCGATGGTGCAGGCGGGTGGCGACACCTGGTTCTTCATCACCGCCGACTACGCCTTCGGCCATGCGCTGGAACGCGACACCTCCAACTTCGTGCGCGCGGCTGGCGGGCGTGTGGTGGGCGGCGTGCGCACGCCCTTCCCCGGCACGACGGATTTCAGTTCCTTCCTGGTGCAGGCGCAGGCGAGCCGCGCCAAGGTGATCGGGCTGGCCAATGCCGGCGGCGACACGGTGAACTGCATCAAGCAGGCGGCGGA
>JAAFHD010000478.1 GCA_013298245.1 Alphaproteobacteria bacterium | reverse complement strand
AAGGCCTGGCCGATCACCGCGACCTGCACGCCGCCGCGTTCGAAGGTCGCGGTGTGGTCGAAGACATCATCCTCGAACTCATTGTCCTGCACGTTGCTGGCGAGGAATTTTCCCGTCATCGCGGCGACCAGTTCGCGCATGCGCGCGGCGCCATAGGTGAATTCGAAATGGCCCGTGGTGGCGTCGGCGCCGAGCAGGTTCAGTGCTTCCACCATGTCGGCACCACGCGTTTGCAAGGCGGTCCAGGAGCCTTGCAGCGTGTCGCCGCCATCGAGCAGCAGCGTCTGCATGGGGCGCTCGGCGCGCGTGGCGCGGATGATGCGCGCGATGGCCGGCAGGCCGCCCATCGGGCCGAAGCGGCGGGCGAGTTCGGGAAAATCCAGATCGGCCAGGGCATGCGCCATGGGCGTGCCGCGCGCGATGCCCCAGTGGGCGAGCAGCGCTTCGCCCGTCAGGTGCGGGATTTGCCCGCGCGCCGCACCCGCACCGAGATTGGTCGCGGCCTCCCGGAAATGCACCGGCAGAAGCTGCGCGTGCAGATCGGCGATGTGCAGCAGCGTGACCTGGCCGCGCGCATCGAAGCGCAGCAGTTCCGCTTCATTGGCGCGCGCGGTGCCGATGGCAGCGGCCGCAACCGCCAGGTCACGCCGCGTGATCAGGTGATGCGCAGCGCCTGCGTCAGCCGGCGCTCCTCGCCCGCATCGTTGGTCCAGGTCAGTTCCAAGGTGCCGGCGCGTTCGGCGCGGAAGGGGAAGGCGATGTACGGGTTCGCCGCCACTGCCGGGTGCAGTTCCATGCTGAACACCACCTCGCCCTCGAAGCGGCAGGTGAAGCTGCGGATGATGTCGCGCGGGACGGTCGCACCCGCCTGGTCACGGCGCTGGCCGGTTTCCATGTTGTGCGAGATCAGCGTGCGGATTTCGATCACCTCGCCGGCGCGGATCTGTTGCGGCAGGCGCAGGCGCGGCTGGCCGATGGGGGATGTGGTCATCTCAGCCTCCGCAGCCGCCGATGGTGACGCGCACTTCGGCGCGCGCGATCAGGAAATTGCCGTCATGTGTTTCGGCCAGTGCGATCACGTCCTGCGTCACACCCAGCCGGATGCGGGTGTCGGCCTGCGCGCGGCCCATCGCCGGCGTCAGGCGGAAGGATGCAATTTCCGGCGCCGGGTTCTTGTCGGCGAAGACGTGGATGGCGCGGATATGGTCCGCCGCCGTCATCGGGCTTTCCACCGTGACGGAAAGTGGGACGTTGTTGCCGTTCTCCGCGATCGCGGGCAGGCGCAGCGTGATGCGCGCTTCGGTCGGCGTGCGTTCGCCCGTGACGCGGCGGATGGCGGCGGCAGTGGCCGCTTCCATGTTGGCAAACGCCGCGCGCGGTTGCAGCGACAAGGCCAGCAGCCCGGCGCTGGCAGCGAAGGCGGTGCGGCGTGGCAGCCGCGATGCGGTCGTCATGGTTCCGTTCCCCGTTTCGCCGCACACATGCGGCGGCGCGCGCCGCATTGCAAGCGCTTCATGCGTGGCCCTTGCCAGCGGGCGGCGCGGCCGGTTCCATGGCCCAGAGGAATCGCGCCATGCCCCCCATCATCATCGACAGTGTCACGCGCTTCGGCCCGGATGCGGCTGGTGCTGTCGTGTGCGGTGGTTCGCATGCGGGTGTGTATGCGGCGTATCTGTGTGCGAAGGCGGGTGTGGCGGCGGTGGTGCTGAATGATGCGGGGGTGGGTGTCCGCCAGGCGGGCATCGCGGGCCTGGCCTTTCTGGACCGCATCGGCATGCCGGCGGCGGCGGCCTCGCATCGCAGCGCGCGCATTGGCGATGGGGCGGATCTGGCCGCGCGTGGGCTGATTGCGCATGCCAATGCTGCGGCGCGCGCGCTGGGCGTGGTGGAGGCGGCGGCGGTGGCGCGCGCGCTGGCGCTGCTGGCTGCCGCGCCAGCGCGCGACACGCCGCCACCCGATGCCATCGAAAGCCGCCACAACTTGCACTTTTCCAAGGCCGTCGCGCTGGACAGCGCATCGCTGCTGACGCCCGATGATGTGGGCGCTATCGCCATCATGGGCAGCCATGGCGGGCTGCTGGGCGGGCGGCCGGAAACGGCGGCGAAGGTCGATGTTTTCGCCGCGTTGTACAACGATGCCGATGGCGGCATCGATGGCGCCGGATACACCCGCCTGCCGGCGCTGGACGCGCGCGGGATCGCAGCGGGCACCGTCTCCGCCTGGACCGCCGAGATCGGCGATGGGATGTCCGCCTGGCGGACAGGTGTGGTGTCCGCGGCCAACGCAACAGCGCGCCGGATGGGCGCGCGCGTGGGCGATACCGCACAAGAATTCGTGGCCCTGATGAGCGAGGCAAGAGCATGAGCGAACCCACCACCATGACCGGGGGCGAGGCGCTCGCGCGGTCCCTGCTGGCCCATGATTGCGGCCCGATGTTCGGCATGGGCGGGTTTCAGCTGCTGCCGTTTTATGAGGCGAGCCGCGTGCTGGGGCTGCCGCATCACCTGATCAATGACGAACGCTGCGGCGCGTTTGCGGCCGATGCCTGGGCGCGTGTGACCAACCGGCCCGGCCTGTGTGATGGCACGTTGGGGCCGGGTGCGACCAACCTGGTGACGGGCCTGGTGGAAAGCCTGAATGCCGGCGTGCCGATGGTGGCCGTCGCCGGTGACAGCAACCGCGACCATTCCTGGAAGAACATGACGCAGGAAAGCAGGCAGGTGGAAATCCTGCGGCCTGCCTGCAAGGAACTGATCCGCGTCGAGCACACGAAGCGCATCCCGGAATTGGTGCGGCGTGCCTATTCGGTCGCGACCAGCGGGCGGCCCGGCCCGGTGGTGTTGGATATTCCGGGAGATGTGGCGCATGGCGAATTCGCCTTCGCCGCGGGCGACTTCGCGCCTGATCCGGCGACGCTGCGCGCGCCCTC
>JAAFHD010000477.1 GCA_013298245.1 Alphaproteobacteria bacterium | reverse complement strand
GATTTTGTGCGCGTGAACCTGGCCGATGGGGCGCTGTCCACCGCGCATAAGGAATTGATCGCCGTCGCCCTGCTGGCCGCCAGCGGGTACATGGGCGGGGTGGAAAGCCACACCAAGCGGGCGCTGGATGCCGGTGCCAAGCCCGATGAACTGCGCGAGGCCCTTGCGATGGTATTGCCCTTCGCCGGTGTGGGCCGCTTCCTGGAAGCCTATCCGCTGGTCGAACGCCTGCTGGACGAACGCGCCGGCTGAAGCGGCACGGCGCGCAGGGCGGGGTTCTGCGCCACGCCCTCCAGCGTCATGGCGCGCACCAGGTCCAGATGCGCTTCCATCACCGCCCGCGCGCGGGCGCCGTCCTGGCGCGCCAGAGCCGCGATCAGCGCAGGGCGCCAGGATGGCAAGGGCCGCCCCTGGCGCGCCGCCAAACCCAGGTGCTGCATGCGTTCCGAATGGTCCAGCAGGTCCGCCACCGCGCGCGACAGCCGCGGGCTGCCGGCGGCATCCGCCAGCGCCTGGTGGAAGGCGCGGTTGGTCGCCAGGATCGCCGATGTATCGCCCGTCGCATCCATGCAGGCACGGTGCAGGCCGCGCAGCGCCGCGATATCGGCACGCCCCGCCGCCTGTTCCACCGCATGGCCCTGCAACACGCGGCGCAGCGCGTAGATGTCCAGCACATCATCCACGGTGACCGGGGCCACCACATGGGCGGCACGCGGGCGCGCCAGCAGCAGGCCCTCCGCGCGCAGCCGCGCCATGGCGGCGCGCAAGGGCGCCAAGGTCAGCCGATAGCGCGCCGCCAGCGCGCCCTCGCTCAGCCGCGCGCCGGGCGGCAGGGACGCGGCCATGATCTCGCGTCGCAGCAGGCTGTGGGCCAGCTCGGCCAGGTTGTCAGACGGTGCCATCATCTGACATGTTAGATCATGTCGCGGGGCCAAGGAAACGCCCCCGCACGCCACGGGAGGCCAGCATGCGCGTTCATCTCATCACCGGCGCGGCATCGGGCATCGGCGCTGCCTGCGCGCGCGCCATCGCCGCCCCTGGCACCGCCTTCCTGCTGCACAGCCGCAAGAACGCCGCCGGGCTGGACGCGGTGGCGCAGCACGCGCGCGACCATGGTGCGACAGTGGACACCATGCTGGGCGACATCTCTGACCCGACCGTGCCTGCCGCACTGGTCGCCCGCGCCATGGAACGCTTCGGGCGGCTGGATGTGGTCGTCTCCAACGCCGGCTATGCCGACAAGACGCCGGCGCTGGCCGTCACCGACCAGGCCTTCGGCCAATCACTGGATACCGTGCTCTGGGCCTTCCTGCGCCTCGCGCGCGCCGCGGCGCCGGTGCTGAAGGATGGCCGCATCATCGCGATTTCCAGCTTCGTCGCCCATGTCTATCGCGCCAATGTCACGACCTTCCCCGCCACCGCCGCCGCCAAGGCCGGCATGGAGGCACTGGTGCGCGCCCTCGCCGTCGAAATCGCGGCCACCGGCACCACGGTCAACGGCGTCGCCCCCGGCTTCACCCGCAAGGACGCCGCCGGCCACACCGCCTTCACGCCCGAACAATGGAAGGCGGTCACCGCCAATATCCCGATGGGTCGCCTCGGCACACCCGATGATGTCGCTGCCGCCGTCGCCTTCATCGCCAGCGAGCGCGCGGCCTATATCACCGGCCAGGTGCTGCATGTGAATGGCGGGCTGGTCTAACTACTCCGCCGCCAGCGCCACTTCGGCGGCCACCGCCTCCATCGCCACCGCCGTATCGTGGAACACCGCGCCCCCCAGCGGCGGCGCCGGGTCATCACTGGTCAGCGCATTGATGCCCACGCCGCCCTCGAAATACTCGCCCGGCCAAACGCTTTCCACGACCACCGTACCGGGTTGCTGCCCCTGCTCCACCAGCGTCGCGTGCAAGGTCACCGCACCACGCGTATTCGACAGCCGCACGCGCCCGCCTTCCACCACACCCAGGCGCGCGGCATCCGCCACATGCACCATCGCCGTCGGCCGGCCTTCGCGTTTGCGCCCTGTCGGCATCTCGGTGAAGGACGTGTTCAGGAACTGCCGCGCCGGCGCCGTGACCAACCGGAACGGCAGCGCCGCCGTCGCATTGTCGATGCCGTCATAATGATCCGGCATCGGCGTCATGCGGTCACCCAGACGCCCCATCCCCACCCAATCCGGCTTGAAGCGGAAGCGCCGGTCGGCATGCCCAAACCCATCCAGGAAATGGCTCGCCGCAAACGACGGCTGCGCATCGATCCAACGCTCCGCGATCACCTCCTCCGCCCCCGGCCAGCCGGAGGCGCGCAAGGTCGCATCCACCACCTCCATCTCGGTCATCTCGAAGCCCGGATGCGCCGCACCCAACCGCTTCGCCAGCTCACAAATCACCTGGTGGTTGGACCGGCATTCGCCCGGCGCCGCGATCAGCTTGCGCCCGATCTGGATGTGGGAATGCCCGCCCGCCTGATACACATCATCATGTTCCAAAAACATCGTCGCCGGCAGCACGATATCCGCGTGCCGCGCGGTTGCGGTCATGAACTGCTCATGCACCACGGTGAACAGGTCGTCGCGCAGAAAACCGCGCCGCACCAGGTTGGAATTGGGCGCCACATCCACCGGGTTCACGTTCTGGATGAACAGCCCCGTCACCGGCGGCCCGCCTTGTATTTCCGCAGGGTCGCCGGTCAGCACGGCACCGATGCGCGACATGTCCATCACGCGCGTGCTGGGGTCGCGCAGGTCCAGCCCTTCGATCAGCGTCTTGTCCCAATGATAGATCGCGCGCTGGTTCCACAACGCGCCGCCGCCTTCATGCCGCCACTTGCCGGTGATGCTGGGCAGGCAGGTCACGGCATGCAGCGCGGCCGCCCCCCCACGTGACCGCGCGAAGCCATAGCCGCAGCGGATATAGGCGCGGTCGGTGCGGC
>JAAFHD010000476.1 GCA_013298245.1 Alphaproteobacteria bacterium | reverse complement strand
ACGCGGCTGCTTCCAACGCATCGCGCATTGGCCTGGTCACGCGGCGCCCCAGGCGATGAAGCCGCTGTTGCGCCAGCCGGGCTTGCCATAGCGCAGCGGCGTGCCGTCTAGCGTCAGCACGCGCCCGCCCGCGGCTTCGACCAGCGCCTGGCCGGCGGCGGTGTCCCATTCCATGGTCGGGCCGGTGCGCGGCAGGACGTCCGCGGCGCCTTCGGCCAGGCGCGCGAATTTCATCGCCGAACCCATCGGCTGGGTGTGCGCCACCTGCTGGCCCGCGAGCAATTCACCCAGATCGCCGGCGCGGCCATGGCTGCGACTGCCGAGCACCGTCAGGCCCTCTGGCGGGCAGCGGCGCGCGGCGATGGCGTGCCGCTTGCCGTCGTGCTGCCGCCAGGCCAGGCGCATGGGCAGGATGCCGCCATAGATTTCCTCGGTGGCCGGCAGGCACATCGCGCCCAGCACCGCGACGCCGTGTTCGACCAACCCGATGCAGACGGCGAATTCATCGCGGTCGGCGGCGAATTCGCGCGTGCCATCCAGCGGGTCCACCAGCCAGTAGCGCGGTGTGGCGTGCAGCATCGCGCCATCCGCGACGGCCTCTTCCGCGACCACGGGAATGCCGGTGTCGCGCAGGCCTTCGGTGATGATCGCCTCCGCCAGCGTATCGGCGGCGGTGACCATGCTGTTGTCGGCCTTGCGCTGCACGGTGAAGCCGCCGGTGCGCACGCCCATGATGGCGTGCCCGGCCTCGGCGGCCAGGGTGGCGGCGCGTTCCAGCAGGGCTTCCAGTTCCGTCATGGGATGTGGTTGCGCCACCTGCCGCGCATGCGCAAGGGTGTGTATCCTGTCCGCATGCAACCGATGGAAATGACAATGCCCGAGATCAGCTTCGTCAAACCCGCACTGCCCAAGACGGGCGCGATCCTCGCACCAATGACCGAAGGCGCCACGTTAGCGGGCCTGGCGAAAGCGCTGGATGAGGCAGCGGGCGGTGGCATTGCGCGCGCGCTGGAAGCCGCGCGCTTCAAGGGCACCAAGGGCCAGAGCGTGACCGTGTGGGCGCCCGCGCCGGGCATCACGAAGTTCGTCGCGCTGGGGCTGGGCAAGGCCGATGCGCTGGATGCCGACGCGGCCGAACAGGCGGGCGGCGCGATCTGGCCGGCGCTGAGCGGAGAGGCAACCGCGATGGTGGCGGCTGATGGCCTGGATGCGCCGCTGGTCGCGCGACTGGCATCGGGTGCGCTGCTGCGGTCTTGGCGGTTTGATCGCTACCGCACGACGCTGAAGGCGGATGACAAGCCGAAGCTCGCGAAGCTGGCTTTCGCGGCCGACAATGCCGCCGCCGCGCGCGCCGCTTTCGCGCCGCTGAAGGCGGTGGCGGAGGGTGTGTTCATCACGCGCGAATTGGTGGCAGAGCCGCCCAATGTGCTGACGCCGGTCGAGATGGCGGAACGCTGCAAGCCGCTGGAGAAGCTTGGCGTCGCGGTCGAGATTCTCGGCCCGAAGGAGATGAAGAAGCTGGGCTTCGGCGCGCTGCTCGGCGTGGCGCAGGGCAGCGTGAATGAACCGCGCATGGTGGTGATGCGCTGGAACGGATCGGGCAAGAAGAAGACGCAGCCGATCTGCTTCATCGGCAAGGGCGTGACGTTTGATACGGGCGGCATTTCCATCAAGCCTGCGGGCGGGATGGAAGACATGAAGTGGGACATGGCCGGCGCCGGCACCGTGATCGGGCTGATGGCGGCACTCGCAGGGCGGCGTGCGAAGTGTGACGTTGTGGGGCTGGTCGGCCTCGTGGAGAACATGCCGAGCGGCAATGCGCAGCGCCCCGGCGATGTCGTCACCACCGCATCCGGCCAGACGGTGGAGGTGATCAACACCGATGCCGAAGGGCGCCTCGTGCTGGCTGATGTGATCCACTACGCGATCACCAAGCACGACCCGAAATGGATGGTGGATCTGGCCACGCTGACGGGTGCGATCATCATCGCCTTGGGCCATGAACATGCGGGCCTGTTCGCCAACAATGACGACCTGGCGCGCAACATCGAAGCCGCCGGCCGCGCCACTGGCGAGCTGTGCTGGCGCATGCCGCTGGGCGATGCCTATGACAAGCAGATCAAGTCCGACATCGCGGATATGAAGAATGTCGGCGGCCGTCCGGGCGGGTCGATCACCGCGGCGCAGTTCATCCAGCGCTTCGTGCAGGGGCGGCCTTGGGCGCACTTGGATATCGCGGGCACGGCATGGTCGGCGAAGGATATGCCGGTCTCGGCCAAGGGTGCGACGGCCTATGGTGTGCGCCTGCTGGACCGCCTGGTCGCGGATCACGAAGAAGGGTGAACGCCACCGACCTGCTGCCGCTGACCGTGCGTTTTGACACGGTCTCGGCCGGGCTTGCCGCCTGCGCCTGCCAGGACCGGCGCGATGGTTGGGATGTGCGCGGGCAGGCCATCCATCTGGACCTGCGGCGTGGTGAAACCTCCGCTGGTGCGCGCGCCTGGGCGGCGCTGGCGGAACCGGCGCAGGGCCTGGAATTGTGCACCTACAACATGGCCCCCGATGACGTGCTGTTGTTGGCGGCGGGTGCGGTGTTGCGCGCGTGGTCGCACAAGCCGGGGCCGCGCGCGCCGCTTCATGTGGTAACGCCGTATGCCGAACAGGCGCGCGCCGCCTGGCCGCGCATGGCCGCCGCGCTTGCGGGCAATCTTTTTGCGCGCGACCTGGTGGTGCAGCCCGCCAATCGGCTGACGCCCAAGGCCTTTGTGGAGCAGTTGCACGGGCTCGAACGGCATGGCGTGCGCATCGAAGTGCTCGGGCGCAAGCAGTTGCTGCGCGAAGGCTATGGCGCGTTATCGGCGGTGGGGCGCGCGGCGCGATCCGGGCCGTATCTCGTCACGCTGTCGCTGCCTGGTGACGGCGCGCCGCTGGCTTTTGTCGGCA
>JAAFHD010000481.1 GCA_013298245.1 Alphaproteobacteria bacterium | reverse complement strand
GCCCGCCGCCGCGCAACGCCAGGCCGCGCCCGACGCCATCGCCTGCCGCTGCGAGGAAGTGACGGGTGCTGCCGTCATCGCCGCCGCCCGCGCCGGCGCCACCGGCCCCAACCAGGCCAAGGCCTTCCTGCGCGCCGGCATGGGCCCCTGCCAGGGGCGGCAATGCGCGCTGACACTGGTCGAGACCATCGCCGCCGCACGCGGCGTGCCGCCTGCCACGGTCGCGCCGCTGCACGCGCGCAACCCGGTCAAGCCGGTGACCCTGGCCGAGATCGCAGCGATGCCGGTGGCGCCGGCCGATGAAGCAGCGGTGCTCGGCCGCCGCTGACGGGCAGGCCTAGAGTTTTTTCTCTTCAGCGTGCTTCAGAGAAAAAACTCCAGCCGTTGTTGAGAGGCCGATTCACTGGACAGGCTGATTCAGCCTGTCCAGATCGGACTCTATACGAACAGGAAATCGCCCGCGCCCAGCACCGCGCCAAACACCAGAATGGCGAAGCCGCCGAATTCCACCTGCGTATTGCCGCCCGCGATGTTCAGCGAAAGCTGGCTGAACTGCGTGACACCGCTGGCCGCCGCGAACTGGATTTTCGCAGCACCCGGGGTGAAGCCCGCCACCTGGTCATAGCCCCAGCCGGTCGCCTGGTAGAGCAGGCGGTCAGCACCGCCTTGGCTGCGGATGATGTCGTCGCCCGCACCACCGATCAGCGTGTCGGCCGCCGCCGTGCCCCAGATGGTGTCGTTGCCACCGGCCCCATCGATCATCGAGGCCAAGCCCGCATTGTTGCCGACCAGCAGGTTGGCAAGCTGGTTGCCCACCAGCCCGTTCCCGGCCACGAAGAGCCGCGCCTCCTCGACATTGTCGCCAATGGAAAAGGTGCCGGTGCCGGTGAAATAGACGATATCCGCGCCGGCATTCAGCCCTTCGGTGACGGTGGCCGCGCTGTCGAAGACGACATACTGGTCATTGCCGATGCCACCCGCCATGACATCAGCGCCACCCTGGCCGCGCATGATGTCATCGCCGCCCTCGCCATTCAGCGTATCGGCGAAGGGACTGCCCCAGAGCACATCATTGCCACCGCGGGCGTCGATGCGGCTGGCGGCACCCTGGTTGGCCACCAGGTCCTCCGCCCCGTCATGGCCGGTCAGGCGCACCACGCCGGGGGCGGCCATGCGGCTGATCTCGACATGGGCGAAGCTGGTCCAGTTGTTGACCCCGACCCAGGCGGTGTCGGTGCCTTCATTCGCGAATTCCGCGATGGTCGCTCCGGTGTGGCCGACCACGAACTGGTCATTGCCCGCGTCGCCGATCATGGAAACTGGACCATTCTGGCCGCGAATGATGTCGTCACCCTCGCCGCCATACAGGGTGTGTGCGGCATTGCCGCCCCAGATTTCATCATGGCCGTTCGCGCCATCGATCCAACTGGCGGCCGCGGCATTGGCGACGATGATGTCGTTGCCCGTACTGCCATAGGCCACGGTGCCGGCGCCGTAGAGGCGGAGGATTTCGACGTTGGGCGACAGCGTCCAGCCATTGGCCCGGACCCAGGCTGTGTCGGTTCCCCGACTGACGATCTCGACGAGTGCGTCGTCGGCGTTGTCCACGACGTATTGGTCATCACCCAGACCGCCAAACAGGCTGTCGATACCAATGCCACCGTCCAGGGTGTCGTCGCCCAAGTTGCCCAAAAGCCAATCGTTGCCACTACCACCGTCCAACCAGTCGTTGCCCCATCCGCCGTGAAGGACGTTCGCGGAGGCATGGCCGAATATGCGGTCGTTGCCGGCGCCGCCATGCGCGCCGTCGGCGCTATACTGCGTAGCGGTGGGCATCGTGACGGCTTGGCCCGCGATGATGGTGCCCTGCCCACCGCGCAGGTCGAGGATGACGTCGCTTGAGACAGCAGCGGCATTCAGAGAACGGACGCTCTCACTGATCAAGGCGCGATGGGGCTCCAGGCTGACGAGGCGGGCATAGTCATCGGTGAAGAACATCATTCGAGCATTGCCGTTTGCGTAATCGTCGCCAAAGACGCGCAGCGTGGCGGCGTCCAGCACCGCTCGGTCGGCATTGGCGGAGGCCGTGACGGAGAGCGTCCAGTTGCCGACCGCTTCCTCGCCCCAGAAGCCGGGCGTGTTGATGGTGAAGCCACCCGCGGGCCAGCCGATGGGCTGGCTCCCGTCATGGACGCCAGGGGTGCCGGTGGGAGCAAAGGCGTTGCCCGGCGTGCGGGCCATGGTGATCAACGTGCCGCTGGGCGATTCCAGCGCGATGGTCAGGTCCCAGGCGAAGGCCGAATTGATTCGCAGGTCGAGCTCGACCCGATTGGTGCGAAAAGTGGTGGTCTGGTTTTCCGGCGGGTTGATAGTGAAGCTGGTCGTGAAGGTCTGTGCGGTGGTCGCTCCGCCCGCCGTGATCTGGCCGGTGCCGGCGGCATTGGCGGTGGCGGTCCACAAGTTCCATTCGGCGCGAGCGACGCCTGCAGCCTCGGCCATTCGGACGGCCGCACCGGCATCGACCAGGCCAAAGCCGTAGTCGGTCGAGAAGTTCAGCCCGCCGCCATTGTGATCGGGTGCGTTGGTCGTGACCCAAGGGCTGCGGTTCATGCTGGTGTGGCCGGCCAGGCCTGCATCGAAATCGACCTGGCGCGCCGAATAGGCCAGGATTTGCTGGACGTCCCGGTAGCCCAAGTTCGGATTGGCCTCCAGCATCAAGGCAACGACGCCGGAGACCACCGGTGCAGCCGCCGAGGTGCCGTTGAAACCCGTATAGTCACCATCCGGGCTCGGTTGGCTGTTATAGCCTTTGGTTGGGCCAGCGCGGTCGGTCGTGATGATGCCGAGGCCAGTCTGCAGATCCACATCGGATTGACCGGCGGG
>JAAFHD010000475.1 GCA_013298245.1 Alphaproteobacteria bacterium | reverse complement strand
CGCGTTCGTCAATGGGCTCGCCAATGACGTTCATGATGCGGCCCAGCGTGCCATTGCCGACGGGCACGGAAATGCCAGCACCACTGTCCAGCACTTCGGAGCCGCGGACCAGGCCGTCCGTCGTGTCCATGGCGATGCAGCGCACGGTGCGCTCGCCCAGATGCTGCGCCACTTCCAGCACCAGCGTGCGGTCCTCGACCTTCACGGACAGCGCGTTGAGCATGGAGGGCAGCACTTCGGGGAACTGCACGTCCACCACGGCGCCCAGCACCTGCGTAACCTTGCCGACGTTGTTCTTCATCGCGTCAATTCCTTAAAGGGCTTCGGCACCCGAGATGATCTCGATCAGCTCGCGGGTGATGTTGGCCTGGCGGGTGCGGTTGTAGTTCAGGGTCAGTTTCTTGATCATGTCGCCCGCGTTGCGCGTGGCGTTGTCCATGGCGGTCATGCGGCTGCCTTGCTCACCGGCGCCGCTTTCCAGCAGCGCACGATAGACCTGGATCGCCAGGTTCTGCGGCAGAAGTGCGGCGAGGATTTCTTCCTCGGCCGGCTCGTATTCATACAGCGCCTGCACCGTGCCGGGGTCGACCACGGCTTCGGGCAACGGCGCCGGGATCAACCGCTGCGCCGTCGGCACCTGGGTAATCACGTTCTGGAAGCGGTTATAGACCAGCTCGCAGACATCGAACGAACCATCGTCGAGCATATGCGTGACGCTGGCGGCAATGCCGGCGGCATCATCAAAGCCCACGCGCTTCTGGCCGGCGAAGCTGACTTCGCCCACCACGCGGTTGGCGAATTCGCGCTTCAGGAATGCGTTGCCCTTGCGGCCAACGGTCATCAGCTTGACCGTCTTGCCCTGGGCTTCCAGCTCGCGGACGCGGGCGCGCGCGAAGCGGCCGACATTGGTGTTGAACGGGCCGCAGAGACCACGATCGGCGGTCACCACCACCATCAGCACGGTCTTCTCGCCGCCGGTGCCGACCAGCAGCTTCGGCGCGTCCGGGCTGCCTTGCACGGCAGCGCCCAGGGCGCCCAGCATGCGCGCCATGCGCTCCGCATAGGGGCGCGCGGCCTCGGCCTGGCTTTGCGCGCGGCGCAGCTTGGCGGCCGCCACCATCTTCATCGCCTGCGTGATCTTCCGCGTGGATTTCACGCTGTTGATCCGCATGCGCAGGCTTTTCAAGCTGGGCATGGGTTTATCTCAGGCCGCAAAGCTCTGGGCGAACTTGTCCAGGAAGGCCACCAGCTTGTCCTCGGTGGGCTTCTTGATTTCGCGGTCGGTGCGGATGGCGTTGACGATATCGGGCGCCCCGGCCTTCAACTCCGACAGCATCTGGCGCTCGAATTCGCCGACCTTGCCGACCGGGATCTTGTCCAGATAGCCGCGCGTGCCGGCGAAAATGGCGAGCACCTGCTCTTCCACGGGAACCGGCTTGAACTGCGGCTGCTTCAGCAGCTCCGTCAGGCGCGCGCCGCGGGCCAGCAGGGCCTGCGTCGAGGCATCAAGGTCAGACGCGAACTGCGCAAACGCCGCCATTTCGCGGTACTGCGCCAGCTCCAGCTTGATCTTGCCGGCCACCTGCTTCATCGCCTTGATCTGCGCGGCGGAACCCACGCGCGACACCGAGAGACCGACGTTCACGGCGGGGCGGATGCCCTTGAAGAACAGTTCCGTCTCCAGGAAGATCTGGCCGTCAGTGATGGAAATCACGTTGGTCGGGATATAGGCCGACACGTCGCCCGCCTGGGTTTCAATCACCGGCAGCGCCGTCAACGAACCAAGGCCGTTGTCTTCGTTCATCTTCGCCGCGCGCTCCAGCAGGCGCGAGTGGATGTAGAACACGTCGCCCGGATAGGCTTCGCGGCCCGGCGGGCGGCGCAGCAGCAGCGACATCTGGCGATAGGCGACGGCCTGCTTCGACAAGTCATCATAGAAGATGACCGCATGCATGCCATTATCGCGGAAGAACTCGCCCATGGCGCAGCCGGTGTAGGGCGCCAGGAACTGCATCGGCGCCGGGTCAGAGGCCGTCGCGGCGACGATGATCGAATATTCCAGCGCACCCTGCTCCTCGAGCGTCTTGACCAGCTGCGCCACGGTGGAGCGCTTCTGCCCGATCGCCACATAGATGCAGTAGAGCTTCTTGCTCTCATCATCGCCCTGGTTGATCGGGCGCTGGTTGATGATCGTGTCCAGGATCACCGCGGTCTTGCCGGTCTGGCGGTCGCCGATGATCAGCTCGCGCTGGCCACGGCCGATGGGGATCAGGCTGTCGATCGCCTTGATGCCGGTCTGCATCGGCTCATGCACGGATTTGCGCGGAATAACGCCCGGCGCTTTCACCTCAACGCGGCGGCGGTCACCAACAATCGGGCCCTTGCCGTCGATCGGGTTGCCCAGGCCATCCACCACGCGCCCCAGCAGGCCCTTGCCCACCGGCACGTCCACGATGGCGCCGGTGCGGCTGACCGTGTCGCCTTCCTTGACGTTCTTGTCGTCGCCGAAGATCACGACGCCGACATTGTCGGTCTCGAGGTTCAGCGCCATGCCCTTCAGGCCGGCCGACGGGAACTCGACCAGCTCACCGGCCATCACGTTCTGCAGGCCGAAGACGCGCGCAATGCCGTCGCCCACGGTCAGCACGGTGCCGACCTCGGCCACATTGGCGTCCGTGTCGAAGCCGGCGATCTGGCCCTTCAGGATTTCGGAGATTTCAGCAGGACGAATATCCATGGGTCAGGCGGCCCCCTTCATGGCGAATTGCAAACGCTGCAATTTGGATTTGATGGAATTGTCGTAGAGGCGCGAGCCGATGCGAATGACCAGACCGCCCAACACGGTCGGGTCCACGCTCTCGCGCAAACGGATGCCGGAATAGCCGGCTTCGGTCAGCCGCGCGGTGATCTGCGCGCGCTGCGTGTCGTTCAGGGCATGCGCGGTGGTCACCG
>JAAFHD010000474.1 GCA_013298245.1 Alphaproteobacteria bacterium | reverse complement strand
CGCATTGGCAGCACCAAACAGGCGCAGGATTTCGATATGGGCCGACAGCGTCCAGCCGGAGGCCGAGACCCATGCGGTATCAGTGCCCTGGTTCGCCAATTCAGTGACGACATCGCCCACATCTTCCACGATGTACTGGTCGTTGCCCTGCCCACCTTCCATGGTGTCAGCACCGCTGCCGCCATAGAGATTGTCATTGTCGAAGCCACCGCGCAGCACGTCATTGCCCGCCCCGCCGAACAGCGCGTCATCGCCCCAGCCGCCGACCAGCAGGTTGGCGCCGGCGCGGCCGATCAGCGTGTCACCACCCGCACCACCGAAGGCATCGGTCAGCGTGGTGCCGGTGATGGTCACGGCCTGGCCGGCGATGGTGGTGCCCTGCGACCCGCCATCGGCGGCGCGCAAATCCAGGGTGGCGGCGGTGGACAGTGCTGATGCGTTCAGCGCGGTCTTGCCCGCGCCCAGCGTGGCACGGCCCGCTTCAAGCCCGGCCAGCCGCCCATAATCATCGGTGAAGACCAGCATGTTGCGCAGATCGGCGCCGGCGTTGCTGTCGCCAAAGACGCGCAGCGTGGCCGACGTCAGCGCGGAGGCCGCCGCCGCATTGGCGCTGGCGGTGACCGACAGCGTCCAGGTGCCAACCGCGTTTTCCCCCCAGAAGCCCGGCGTGTTCATGGTGAAGCCGCCTGCCGGCCAGGCGCTCGGCGCATTCGCGTCATACACGCCCTGCGCGCCTGCGAAAGCATTGCCGGGCGTGCGCGCCATGGTGATCAGCGTGCCGCCAGGTGATTGCAGCGTGATGGTCAGGTCATGCGCGCGCGGGGCGGTGATGCCGAGGTCGATCTCGACCCGGTTGATGCGCAGGCCAGCATGCGCGCCGCCGGGCTGGGTCAGGGCGAAAGTGGTGGTGAAGGTCTGTGGCGCGGCGACACCGCCAGCGGTGATGGCGCCGGTCGTGGCGGCATTGGCCGTGGTGGTGATCAGGTTGGCCTCGGTGCGGGCCAGGGTCCAGGTTTCGGCCAGGCGCACGGCGGCGCCGGCATCGATCAGGCCGAAGCCGTAGTCGGTCGAGAATTTCAGGCCGCCGCCATTGGCATTGCCGGCATTGGTGCCGACCCAGGCGCTGCGGTTCATCGTGGCGTCACCGCCGGTGCCGGCGTTGATGTCGATCTGGCGCGCGGTATACGCCATGATTTCCTGGACATCGCGGTAACCCAGGTTGGGATTGGCCTCCAGGATCAGCGCCGCAACACCGGCCACCACGGGCGAAGCGGCCGAGGTGCCGTTGAAGCCGGTATAGTCGCCGGCGGTGCCGGCCTGGGTGTTGTAGCCATCGGCGCCGGTGCGATCGATCGTGGTGATGCCGTTGCCATTGGCGAGCTGCGGATCGCCCTGGCCGCCGGGGGCCGAGACCAGCAGGTTGGAGCCGCGCGTGGAGTAGTTGGTGACGATGCCCGCATTGTCGGTCGCCGCCACCGAAATGGTGAAGCGGTTGCCTGTGGTGGCATCCAGCGCGCCTTCGGTGCCGGTCAGGTCCTGGCCGCCGACGCGGCTGTCGCGTTCATTGCCATTGGCGAAGACGACAATGGAACCCAGCCCGCCGCGCCCCTGGGTCGCGGCATTGGCGATGGCGGCGAGCGTCAGGATGCTGGGCGTATTGAAGGCGTTGTCGGTGCCCCAGGAGTTGTTGAGCACCTGCACGCCGTCATTCAGCGCCTGCTGGAAGCCATCGGCGGTGCTGGCGTTGTTGGCGCCAAGAATGCGGTAGGAGACGATCTTCGCACCTGGTGCCACACCAACACCGCCCAGGCCGTTATTGCCAAGGGCAGCGATGACGCCGGCGGTCGCGGTGCCATGGTTGTCGCCGGCGTCAACCGGCAGGCCGGTGACCAGGTTGGCGTTGTTGGCATCGACCAGCGTGGTGCCGCCGGGCCGGGTCCACATATTGGCCGCCAGATCCGGGTGGTTGGCCTGCACGCCGTCATCCAGCACCGCGACCAGGATGTTGCGACCCGTGTAGTGCGCCCAGGCGGAGGTGGCGCGGATATCCGCACCGGCGGTGCCGCCGGCCTGGCCGGTGTTCAGCAGGTGCCAGGATGCGCCGAAGAGCGGGTCATTGGGCGGAATGGTAAAGGACATGGTCGCGGGCTTCCTCTGGGATGGCCTCTTCCTGGGGCCGAATCACGAGACGAATTTTGCCGCGATGCGCGCGTTCACGCCAGGGTGAGGCAGGCGCTTTCCGCGGGCATGTCGTCCAGCGCGCGCCAATTGCCGCCGCGCAGGATTTCGGCGGGGCGGAAGCCGGCTTTGTAGGCCATTTTGCGCGAACCCGGGACCCAGTAGCCCAGATAGACGTAAGGCAGGCCGGTGCGCTGCGCTTCGGCCACCATCCACAGGATGGCCAGCGTGCCCAGGCCCGGCTGGTCCGGCGCATAGAAGGAATAAACGGCCGAGAGGCCATCCGACAGCCAATCGGTCAGGCAGGCGCCGACCAGGGTGCCGGCGGCGTCCCGGTATTCGACCATGGCGGTGGAGATGGGCGTGTCCTCGACCATGGCGCGGTAGTCGTAGAAACCCATCGCCGCCATGTCGCCATCGGCGTGGCGGGCCTGCTGGTAGCGCTGGAACAGGGCGAATTGTTCGGCCGTGGCGCGGGGCGCCATGCGGGTGATGGTCAGGCCGTCCAGCCGGCGGGCCAGTTTGCGCTGCGTGCGGTTGGGCGCGAAGGCGGCGGCCTGGATGCGAATCGGCACGCAGGCCTGGCAGCCCGGGCAGACCGGCGAATAGGCGATGTTGTGGCTGCGGCGGAAGCCGGCGCGGGAGAGCTTGTCATGCAGGGATTCGGCGCCGGGCCCGCCCAGTTCCGTGACAATCTTGCGTTCGGTGCGGCCGGGCAGATAGGGGCACGGCAGCGCGGCTGTCGTGTAGAAGAATTGCGGGCGGCGGGTGCGGTG
>JAAFHD010000473.1 GCA_013298245.1 Alphaproteobacteria bacterium | reverse complement strand
GCCAACATCATCTGCGTGCCGGCCGACCGCCCCTTCCGCACCCTGCCCGAATTGATCGCCGCCCTGCGCGCACAACCCGACACCATTCGTGCGGGCAATTCCGGCCCCGGCTCCATCAACCACCTGTCGGTCGTGCTGCTGGACAGCATGGCGGGCACGCGCACCGTCCATGTGCCGTATCGGGGCGGCGGGCCGATGTCGACGGATCTCATCGCCGGCCATCTCGACTACGCCTTCGCCACCACGCCCACCGTGCTGGGTGCGATTGAGGCCGGACGCGTGCGCGCACTCGCCGTCGCGACCGCCACACGCAACGCGCTGCTGCCGAACGTGCCGACTGTCGCGGAAGCAGCACTGCCCGGCTTCGAGGTGCCCAATTTCGATGGCTGGCTTTTCCCGCGCGGCGTCGCACCCGCCATCGTCGCACGCATGTCCGCCGCAATGCGCCAGGCGCTGTCGGAACCCGAACTCATCGCCGAATTCGCCCGCCGCGGCCTCGACGCCGTCTCCAGCGAGCCTGCCGGTTTCGCCGCCGCCATCCGCGCCGAAGCGGTGCGCTGGGCGCCCATCGTGCGCGCCAGTGGCGTGACACCGGAGGGCTGATTCCCTCGCCATTCTGGCGTATCCAGCCCTGAACAGGAGAACCGCCATGCTGCTGGGCTGCATCGCCGATGATTTCACGGGTGCCACCGACCTCGCCTCCACACTCGTGCGCATGGGCATGCGCACGGTGCAGGTGATCGGCGTGCCCGATGGCCCGCTGCCGGAAGCGGATGCCATCGTGATCGCACTGAAGTCGCGCACCGCACCGGTGCAGGACGCGATCGCGTGGTCACTGGCCGCATGCGACGCGCTGCTGGCGGGCGGCGCGAAACAGATCATGTTCAAGGTCTGCTCCACCTTCGACAGCACGCCCGCCGGCAATATCGGCCCCGTCGCGGATGCGCTGATGAAGAAGCTGGGTGCTGCCTTCGCGATCGCCTGCCCCGCCTTCCCGACCAATGGGCGCACCGTCTTCCAGGGCCACCTCTTCGTCGGCCATGCGCTGCTGAACGAAAGCGGCATGGAGCATCACCCACTCACACCAATGACCGATGCCAACCTGGTGCGCGTGATGGCAGCGCAGACCGATGGCGGCGTCGGCCTGCTGCCCTTCGTCACCGTGGACCAGGGTGCGGGCGCCATCCGCAAGGCGCTGGGCGGTTTGCGCGAACAAGGTCGCCGCTACGCCATCGCCGATGCGGTGACCGACGCGCATCTGATGTCCTTGGGCGAGGCCATCGCGCAGCACCCGATGCTGATCGGCGGCAGCGGCATCGCCATGGGCCTGCCCGCGAATTTCCGTGCCGCCGGCCTGCTGCCCGCGCGCGATGACGCGGCCGTGCTGCCCGCGCATGGCGGCCACGCCGCGGTCGTCGCCGGCAGTTGTTCGCGCGCGACGCTGGCGCAGATCGGCCTGGCGCGCGACCACATCCCAACACTGGAACTGGATGCGCTGGCGACACCCGATGCCGCTGCGCTGGCCGCGCAAGCCATCGCGTGGCTCAACGGCCGCATCGGCGCCGGCCCCGTGCTGGTCGCGGCCTCTGCACCACCCGATCGCGTCGTGGCCCTGCAGGAAAAACTCGGGCGCGACGCCGCCGGCGCATTGCTGGAATCCACCATGGCCGAAGTGGCCGCACACCTCGTCGCGCAAGGCGTGCGCCGCCTGCTGGTGGCGGGTGGCGAGACCTCCGGCGCCGTGGTGCAACGCCTTGGCGTGCAGTCCTTGCGCATCGGCGCGGAGATCGACCCCGGCGTGCCCTGGACCTGGGCCGAAGGCAGCGGACCACCCATGCACTTGGCACTGAAGAGCGGCAATTTCGGCGCGCGCGACATGTTCATCAAGGCCTTCGACCATGCATGAAGCCGCACTGCGCGAGCAGCTGGTGGAACTCGCGCGCAGCCTGTTCCAACGCGGATTTTCCGTCGGCAGTGCTGGCAATATCAGCGTGCGCCTGCCCGATGGGTATCTGATGACGCCGACCAATTCTTCGTTGGGTCGGCTGGATGCGCAGCGGCTGTCGAAGCTGGACCTCGCGTGGCATCACATCAGCGGCGACAAGCCATCGAAGGAAGTCTTCATGCACCGCGCCGTGCTGACCGCGCGACCCGATGCGGGGGCGGTTGTGCATCTGCACAGCACGCACGCCACCGCCATCGCGTGCCTGGCGGCAGTGGGTGAGACCGCGCCCATCCCGCCGCTGACGCCATACTTCGTCATGCGCGTGGGCCGCGCACTGCCGGTGCTGCCGTATCACCGCCCAGGCGATGGCGCGATGGAGCAAGGCATCCACGAAGCCGCGAAAACCGCGCGCGCCGTGCTGCTGGCGAACCATGGCCCGGTGGTGTCCGGTCGCACGTTGGAAGACGCCGTCGCCGCAGCAGAAGAACTGGAAGAATCCGCGCGCCTCGCACTGATGCTGCGTGGCATGCCGGCACGCGCACTGACGCCAGCGGAAGTGGATGATCTACTGACCACCTTCGGATAGAAAAAGGGCGCCGCCATCACTGGCGACGCCCGGTTCACGCGATAGTCGCGGATATCAGGAAGCGCTGGGCTCGGAAGCCGGAGCAGGCGCTGCCTTCTTCTTCGGAGCAGCCTTCTTGGCGGCCGGCTTCTTGGCAGGCGCGGCCTTCTTCGGCGCGGCAGCCTTCTTCGGAGCAGCGGCCTTCTTCGCGGCCGGCTTCTTGGCGGCGGCCTTCTTCGGCGCGGCAGCCTTCTTCGGTGCAGCGGCCTTCTTCGCGGCCGGCTTCTTCGCAGGAGCAGCCTTCTTCGGAGCGGCAGCCTTCTTCGGCGCAGCTGCCTTCTTGGCAGCCGGCTTCTTCGCAGGCGCTGCCTTCTTCGGAGCAGCGGCCTTCTTCGGCGCAGCTGCCTTCTTCGGGGCGGCGGCCTTCTTCGGCGCAGCTGCCTTCTTC
>JAAFHD010000471.1 GCA_013298245.1 Alphaproteobacteria bacterium | reverse complement strand
CGCGCACCCGCCGATGCGCCCGAGGATGCCAGCTGTGACCTGGTGATCGACGCGGTGGGTGCCGCCGTCACGCGCGCCGCCGCGTGCCGCCTGGTGCGCGCGGGCGGCGTGATCGTGCATGCCGGCCTGCTGCCCGGCGCGGATGGTCTGGATGTGCGGCGCATCACCTTGCAGGAGATCATCTTCACCGGCGTGTATTGCTACACGCCGGAGGAATTCCGCACCGTCGTCACGCTGTTGGCCACGGGCCGGCTCGGCGCCCTCGACTGGCTGGAAACCCGGGCACTGGCGGAAGGTGCTGTGGCTGTCGCGGATATCGATGCTGGGCGGGTGGCGGCGGCGAAGGTCGTGCTGCTGCTCTGAAGCGGCGCATGGTGCCGACGGGGAGAATCGAACTCCCGACCTACCGATTACGAATCGGTTGCACTACCGCTGTGCTACGTCGGCCCAGCACCTTGCGGGCGGCGCGGCTATAGCGCCCCGTGCGGCGTGCGGCAACCTCCGGCGCGCGGTTGCGATGGCGTGGCGAGAGAAATTGGGGTGCTAGGATTCGAACCTAGGAATGGCGGTACCAAAAACCGCTGCCTTACCGCTTGGCTACACCCCAGCGTGGGCGCGCATATGCCGCTATGCGGGCGGTTCGGCAAGGGGGCCGGCGGCGCTCCACCAGGCACGCGGCATGGCGAGTGCGGCGAGGTGTGCGGCCGCCGCATCGGCGAAGATGCCGAAGCATGTCGCACCCGAACCACTCATGCGCGCCAGCAGGCAGCCGGGCTGGGCGCTGATGGCGGCCAGCACATCGGCGATGGGTGGGCATAGGCTGATCGCGGCTGCCTGCAGGTCATTGGTGCAGCGGGCCAGGCCAGCGGCCATGGCGTGCGCATCGGGCCAGGCATCGGGCAGCGTGGCGGGTGGCGAGAACCCGCCCTGGCGGGCGCGGAACACCGCGGGCGTGGCCAGCGGAATGCGCGGGTTGACCAGCAGCAGCGCGACACCCGCTGGCATGCTTGGGGCGGGCGCCATGACCTCGCCCACGCCCTGCATGCGCGTGGGGCGGCTTTGGACGCAGACGGGCACATCGGCACCCAGCGGCAGCGCGTGCGCGCGCAGTGCATCGGCATCCAGTCCCAGCGCCCAAAGCCTGTTCAGCAGGCGCAGCGCGGCCGCCGCATCGGCCGATCCGCCGCCGATGCCGGACGCCACCGGCAGCTGCTTTTCGAGGCGCAGCGCAGCGCCCTGGCCGCCCAAGGCGCGCGCGGCGCGCAGCACCAGGTTGTCGGGTTCCGCGGCCAGCCCCGCGCCGAAGGGGCCTTCGAGCGACAGCCCCAGCGTATCGGCCGGTGCTGCGTGCAACATATCCGCCGCCGGGCCGAACACCGCCAGGCTGTCCAGCAGGTGGTAGCCATCCGCCCGCCTGCCGGTGACATGCAGGAAGAGGTTGACCTTGGCGGGTGCTGCCTCGCGCATCAACGGCGCAGTGCTGCGGGGAAATCCTCGGCCGCCATGCCGTCGCGCAGTTTGCGCTCGATGCGCGGCTGCTCGCCGTTTTCCAGTTCCATGGACAGGGCGCGGCGCCACTGGAATTCGGCTTCCCATTCGCGCCCCGCGACCCAATAGGCGTCGCCCAGATGGTGGTTGATGGTGCCGTTGACCGGTTCCAATTCCACCGCGCGTTCCAGCCAGCGGATCGCACCCGGCACATCGCCCAGGCGATACAGCACCCAGCCAAGACTATCAGCGATGTGCCCGTCTTCCGGGCGGAGTTCCACTGCGCGTTCCAGCATGGCGCGCGCGCGGTCCAGGTGAACACCCTGGTCGGCCCAGGAATAGCCCAGGTAGTTCAACACATAGGGCTGTTCCGGGGAGAGCTGCAAAGCGCGCTGGAAATCGGACTCAGCACCCGGCCAGTTGCCCGAGCGTTCGCGCGCGATGCCACGCGCATAGAACAGCGGCCAGTCATTGGCGCCCGGCGTGGCGACGCGTTCGATCGCGCGGTCATAAGCGGCGGCGGCGGCGGCGAAATCGCTGCGGCCGCGCAGGATGTCACCCAGGCGCGTCAGCGGCTGCGGGAAAGCGGGCAGTTGCACCGCCAGTTCCTCCAGCAGGGTGCGCGCTTCATCGGTGCGTTCCAGCCGGTCGAGCAGGCCGGCGCGGCGCAGGGCGGCGACGGGTGCCAGCGGGTCATCGGCGCGCACCTGGCTGAGCAGGTTCAGCGCGGCCTCGTGATGTTCCTCATCGTCCAGCTCATCTGCCAGCAGCAGCAGCGCAGGGCCGAATTGCGGGCGCAAGCGCAGCGCCAGGCGCGCCAGCACCATCGCCTGCTCGCCCTCACCCTGGGCACGATAGGCGCCGGCGAGTGCCACATATGCTTCCGCGATGCCCTCCGCGTGGGAGGCGACGGCGCGGCTGCCGAAGATGATGCGCCGCTGGTTCTCGCTGGCGGCCAGCGACACTTCGTCGCCATTGGCGGCGATGCGGTCCAGCAGGCGTGCGGCATCCATCATGCGCCCGCTGCGCGCCAGGATGGAGGCGGCCAGCACCGCCAGCCGCAGCGTGGGTTCGGGCTGGTCCGCCAGCGCGATGCGTACCAGGCGCTCGGCCTCCCGCGGGCGGTTCGCGAGGTCCGCGATCAGTGCCGCATGCAGCGCGTTCAGCGCGCGGAAGCGGCCCTGGTCGATGGCGGGCCGCAGCGTGGCCAGCGCCTGGTCATGCTGGCCGCGCCCGGCCTGCGTCCAGGCCAGCAGCACCGGCAGCAGCGGCCCCGAGGGGCCGCCGCGGGGCAGGGCGCGGATGCGCGATTCGGCGCGGTCCCAGCGGCCGGCCATCGCCTCGCTGCCCATGACGACGAGGGTCGCGATGCCGTTTTCCGGCAAGCGGCGTGCGAGGCGCAGCGCATCGGGGCGGCCATCCATGACGGCGGCCTGGAAGGCGCGGTTCAGCAGATCGGGGTTGTCGGGGTCGCGGGC
>JAAFHD010000472.1 GCA_013298245.1 Alphaproteobacteria bacterium | reverse complement strand
GCGCCATGGTCGCCGCCGCCTGGGGCGGGGCCACGGATGCCGACATGGCGCTGCTGGTCGTGGATGCGAAGGCCGGCCTGACCGAACCCCTGCGCGCCATCCTCGAACGCCTGAAATCGCTGCGCGTGCCGCTGTGGCTGGTGCTGAACAAGGTGGACCTGGTGGACCGCCCGGCCTTGCTGCCGCTGACCGCGGCGTTGACCGCGGAAGCCACCTTTGCCGAGACCTTCATGATCAGCGCCACCAAATCCGATGGCGTGGACCGCCTGCTGGATGCGCTGGCCGCGCGCGCGCCGGATGGCCCCTGGCTGTTCCCCGAAGACGAACTCTCCGACCTGCCCAACCGCATGCTGGCCGCCGAGGTGGTGCGCGAACACATCCTGCGCCTGACGCATGAAGAAGTGCCGCACCACGCCAGTGTGGAAACCGAATCCTGGACCGAACGCCCCGATGGTTCGGCCCGCGTGGACTGCACCATCTATGTCAGCCGCGCCGGGCAGAAGGCCATCATCATCGGCGAGGGCGGGCGCGGCATCAAGGAGATTGGCCGCCGCGCGCGCGAGGAACTGGTGCGCCTGCTGGAACGCCCGATCCACCTGTTCCTGAACGTCAAGGAACGCCAAGGCTGGGATGAGGAACGCGCGCGCATCAGGGCGCTGGGCCTGGAGCAGGAATAGCGCCGACACCGCGGCGAGCACGATGCCACCCAGCGCTTACCCGCGTGTTGTCGGCTGATGCCGCGCGGTGCAGGCTGTGCCGCGGGAGGATCTCACAATGAACAAGATCGCATGGGTGACCGGCGCTGGCAGTGGCATCGGGGAGGCTTGCGCCATTGGCCTCGCGGCCGATGGCTACGAAGTGGTGTTGACGGGCCGGCGCCGCGAACCGCTGGCGGAAGTCGCAGCCCGCATCAAGGCGGCGGGTGGCCGCGCGCACATCAAGCCCGCGGACCTGACGCGCGCTGCGGCCGTGCAGAAGGTCGCCGATTTCATCGCGGAAAAATTCGGTCGTTGCGACCTGCTGGTGAACAATGCCGGCCTGAACATCCTGGACCGCACCTGGGACAAGCTGACGCCCGAGGGCATCGATGACGTCATCGGCACCAACCTGAACGCCGCCTTCTATTGCGCGCGCGCGGTGCTGCCGATGATGCGCGCGCAGAAGGGTGGCTTGATGGTGCACACGGCGTCCATGGCCGGGCGCGTGGTGTCCACCTTGTCTGGCGCCACCTACACGGCGGCGAAGCACGGCGTGGTCGCGATGTCGCACACCATCAACATGGAGGAATGCGTCCACGGCATCCGCTCCACAGTGATGTGCCCCGGTGAAGTGAACACGCCCATCCTGGACAAGCGCCCCAACAAACTCTCCGCCGCGCAACGCGCGGAAATGGCGCAGCCCGAAGACTGCGCAGCCCTGGTGCGCTTCATCGCCGGCATGCCCGCGCATGTCTGCATCAATGAGGTGCTGATCACGCCGACACGCAACCGCGGCTATATCGCCAATCTGGGCCGCAAGCTGTGATTGGGCGCCGCGCGCTGCCGGCGCTGTTGGCCACACCGGCGCTCGCGCAGATGCCATCGGGCACCATCCGCATCGTGGTGGGGTTTCCGCCTGGTGGGTCGACCGATGCTGTCTCCCGCCTGTTGGCGCCGCATCTGCAGCAGGCATTCGGCCAGACTGTCGTGGTGGAAAACCGCCCCGGCGCATCGGGCAACCTGGCGGCACAGGCGGTGGCGCGCGGGCCAGCGGATGGCAGCCAATGGCTGCTGGTGTTCGACACCCACGCGGTGAACCCAGCGCTGATCCCGACACCGGGTTTTGACGCGCGCCGCGAATTGGCGCCCATCATGCTGATCGGCACGGCACCCAACATGATCAACGTGCATCGCGACCGGCCCTGGCGCGACATGCAAGCCGTGATTGCAGCGGCGCGCGCGCGGCCCGATGTCATCACCTTCGGCACCATCGGCAATGGGTCGCTGGCACACCTGACCATGGCACTCGCGCAGCGCAATGGCGGCTTCCAGATGACGCATGTGCCCTATCGTGGTGGTGGACCCTTGGCCACGGCCGCGATGGCCGGCGAGACCGACCTGGCGGTCGCCACCGGCACGATCTTCCAGCCGCACTTCCAGCAGGGCGTGCTGCGCCCGGTGGCGGTGACATCGGCCGAACGCTCCCGCGCGCGCCCCGAATTGCCGACATTGGCCGAGGTGGGCGTGCCGGGCGTGGATGCGCGCGCCTTCTGGGGCGTGCTGTGCCCGGCGGGCGTGCCGGCACCCGTGCGCGCGCGCATGGAAGCCGCGCTGCGCGAGGCGATCGCGCAGCCCACCGCGCAGGAGCGGCTGGTGAACATCATGGGCATCGAACTGTCGCAGGGCGGGCCGGATGTGTTTGCCGCCTTCCTGGACCGCCAGATGGAAACCTGGGCGCGCGTGGTGCGCGAGAACGATATCCGCCCTGACTAGCGCCCTTTGAACTGCGGCTTCCGCTTCTCGCGGAACGCCGCCACACCCTCGTCGCGGTCCGCGGAACCACGCACCGCGGCAATGCGCGCGGCCTGGATCGCCATGCGTTCCGAAGGCCCGCGCGGCAGCACTTCCTCGGTCACCATGCGCTTCAACTCGGCCATGACCATGGGCGCGAAGCCGGCCAATTCCTGGCCCCAGGCGATGGCGCGCTCCAGCGCCTCGCCTTCCGGCACGACCTCGTTCACCAGGCCTGCCTGCAACGCGCGCTGCGCATCCAGCACCTTGCACGCCAGCATCAATTCCATCGCGATCTTGTGCGGGATGCGCGACGCCAACGAGGCGATCATGCCGCCCGTCAACCCGACCTTCGCCTCCGGATAGCTGAACTTCGCACCCGCGCCCGCGACCGCCAGGTCGCACATCGCAGCGATCACCAGACCACCACCAACGCACCAGCCTTCAAGTGCGGCGATCACCGGCTTCAGGGTCGAA
>JAAFHD010000470.1 GCA_013298245.1 Alphaproteobacteria bacterium | reverse complement strand
TGCACAACATGGCCGTGCTGGATGTCGAGATGGCCCGCGCCATCTGCCGCGCCGTGAAGGCGGTGGACCCCACGCTGATCCATGTCGGCCTGGCACTCTCCAAGATGCAGGAAGCCAGCGAGGAAGCCGGCCTGCGCTTCGCCATCGAAGGCTATATCGACCGCATGTACGACGAGGACGGCAACATCACCGCGCGCAGCAACGCCGACGCCGTGCACAAGGACCCCGCGCGGGCCGCCGAGCAGGCCGTCGCCATGGCGCGCGACGGCGTCATCCTAACGCGCCAGGGTGCGCGTATTCCGGTCAAGGTGCACAGCCTCTGCGTGCATGGCGATGAACCCACCGCACTCGCCGTCGCGACCGCCGCGCGAAAGGCCTTGCTGGATGCCGGCGTTGCGCTGAAGACTCTCCCCGAACTCGGCATTTGAGGAGCACCACCATGCGCCGTCGCGACCTGATGATTGCCAGTGCTGCCGTCGCCACGCCGGCGGTGGCGCAGGCGCCGCGCCTGCTGCGCTTCGTGCCGCAAGCCAACCTGACCAGCCTGGACCCGATCTGGACCACGGCGAACATCACCCGCAACCACGCGTACATGGTGTTCGACACGCTTTATGGCCTGGACGCGCAGTTCAACGCGCGCCCACAAATGGCCGAGGGCCACGCCGTCGAGGACGACGGCAAGCGCATCACCATCACGCTGCGCAGCGGCCTGAAGTGGCATGATGGTGAGGCGGTGCGCGCGCAGGATTGCGTGGTGTCACTGCGGCGCTGGATGCGGCGCAACCCCTCAGGCCAACAGCTGGAACGCCAGTTGGAAGAAATGGCGGCCCTTGATGACCGCCGCTTCGTGCTGCGCCTGCGCCGCCCCTTCCCGTTGCTGTTCGCGGCCCTGGCCAGCCCGGTGAATCCCGTGGCTTTCATGATGCCCGAGCGCCTCGCCAGCACCGACCCCTTCCAGCAAATCCGCGAAGCCATCGGCTCCGGCCCGTACCGCTTCAACCCGCGCGAGTACAATTCCGGCAGCCTGGTCGTCTACGAACGCTTCGCCGACTACGCGCCGACCCCCAACGGCCCCACCAGCTTCACCGCCGGCCCGAAGGTCGCGCATTTCGATCGCGTGGAATGGCGCATCATTACCGATGCCGCGACCTCCGCCGGCGCCTTGCAAACGGGCGAGATCGATTGGTTCGAACAACCCCCGCCGGAACTCCAGCAACTGCTGCGCCGCAACCGCAACATCCATCAGGAACCGATCGACCCGCTCCCTTTGACCGGCATCCTGCGCTTCAACTTCCTGCACGGCCCCTTCGACCGCAAGGAGATGCGCCAGGCCCTGCTGCCCGCCATCAACCAGGCCGACTACATGAGCGCCATCGTCGGCACCGACCCGGCGCTGTTCCGCACCGGTGTCGGCATGTTCACGCCCGGCACGCCGCTGGCATCCGACGCCGGCCTCGCACCCCTGCAAGGCCCGCGCAGCCTGGACCGTGCGCGCGACATGCTGCGCGCCGCCGGCTACACCAACCAGACCATCCGCCTGATCGGGCCGACCGACATCCTGGCACCATCCGCCATGACGCAGGTGGCCGGCGACATGTTCCGCCGCCTGGGCGTCAACCTCGATTTCGTGCTGACCGATTGGGGCACCGTCGTGCAGCGCCGCGCATCCCGCGAACCCGTCGAACGCGGTGGTTGGAACGCCTTCCTCACCGCCTTCTCCAGCACCGATTTCATGGACCCCGCGGGCCACTTCCCCCTGCGCGGCAATGGCCTGAATTCCTGGCCCGGCTGGCCCACCATCCCGCGCCTGGAAGAACTGCGCGACGCCTGGTTCGACGCGCCCGACCTCGCCACCCAACAGCGCATCGCGCGCGAGATGCAAACCACTGGCATGGACGAACTGCCCTTCATCCCGGTCGGCGCCTACATGTCCGTCACGGCGCATCGCAACAACCTGCGCGACCGCGTGCCGGGCTTCGCGATGTTCTGGAATATCAGGCGCGCTTGAAAAGGCGCCCGTCGATCAATGCCAGGCCGGCCGCGATCCCGGCCATGCCGACGAGGTGCCGCCACGCCAATGGTTCGTCCAGCAACAGTGCCGCGAAAGCGAATGACGACACCGGAATCAACAGCGTCACCAGCAACAGATTCACCGGCCCCGCCAGCGCCAGCACCCGGAAATAAATGATGTAGGCCAGCGCGGTGGACAGCAGCGCCAACCCCACCAGCGCCACCGCAACCTGCGTGCTCGGCACGCCCGGCGCTTCGAACAGCAACGCCAATGGCAGCAGCATCAACGCCGAGGCTGTGGTCTGCCCCGCCGCCGCATGAATCGGCGGCACGCCCAATTCGCGAAACCGCCGCCCCCACTGCCCCGCCAGCGCGTAGCTGAAGGTCGCGCACAGCATCGCCACCGCCGCCGGCAGCGGCGTCGCCAGCGGGTCCACGCCCACCATTGCCGCCACGCCCAGCATGCCCAGCAACACGCCGCCCGCGCGCATCGGCGTCGCGCGCTCGGTCGCCAGCGCATGCGCGACCAGCACGCCAAACAGCGGCGTGGTCGCGTTGAAGATGGCCGCCACACCGGCGGGCAAGGTGCCCTGCGCCCAGATGATCAACACGAAAGGGATGGCATTGTTCAGCAGCCCCATACCCGCATGCGCGCGCAGCGCCGCGCCATCCAGCCGCAACACCTCGCGCCGCCAGGCGATCAACAGCCACAACGCCAACGCCGCCAACGCCACGCGCGACAACGCAATCGACAGCGGTGGCCATTCCCGCACCGCCAGGCCAACAAACAGAAAACTGCCGCCCCACAAGACCGACAACAGGACCAACAGGCCCCAGGCGCGCGACGACATCTGGCTCATGCGCTGTTCGTCGCATGGCCGGATGCCGCCGGCCATCCGCGTATTGCGGTCACACCCAGCGCAGCGCCATCGCGGCCGCCACCAGCACCACCGCCTGCACCGC
>JAAFHD010000047.1 GCA_013298245.1 Alphaproteobacteria bacterium | reverse complement strand
GCACGGCATCGCGGGGCGGTGGCGGGCGTGGTGAAGGCGGATGCCTACGGCCTGGGCGCGGCACCCGTGGCGCGCGCGTTGCACGCGGCGGGGTGCGCGCATTTCTTCGTGGCGCAGGCGGCGGAGGGCGTGGCGTTGCGCGCGGCGCTGGGCGACGGCCCGGTGATCGCCGTGCTGAACGGCTTCGCGCCAGGCGCAGCACCTGGCTGCACGCCGGTCGTGAACACGCTGGAGATGGCGCATGCTTGGTCCGGCCAGGGCCGCGTGCTGCTGCATGTGGACACCGGCATGAACCGCCTGGGCGTGGCCACGCTGGATGGCCTGCCGCCGCTCGACATCGCCTATGTCATGACGCATTTGGCCTGCGCCGATGAACCCGCGCACCCGCTGAACGAAACCCAACGCGCCGCCTTCGCCGCGGTGCGCGCACGGCTGCCGGGCGTGCCGTCCAGCTTTGCCAATTCCAGCGGCATTTTTCTCGGCTACGATTCAGACCTGGCGCGGCCAGGTGCAGCCCTTTACGGCATCGCGCCGCCGCACCCGCTGCGCTGCGTGGTGCAGCTGGACGCACCCATCCTGCAAATCCGCGACGTGCCGGCGGGCGATACGGTCGGCTACAACGCCACCTGGCGCGCCCCTCGCGCCTCGCGCATCGCCATCGTCGCCGTCGGCTACGCGGACGGCTATCTGCGCGCGCTATCCGGCCGCGGCGTGGCGCTGCTGGCCGGCCGCGCGGTGCCCGTGGTAGGACGCGTGTCGATGGACCTCACCGCCTTCGACATCACCGGCATGCCCGCCCGCGCCGGCGACATGATCACCCTGATCGGCCCGGACAACCCGCCCGACGCGGTGGCCCAGCGCGCCGGCACGATCGGGTATGAGATCCTGACATCGCTCGGCGCCCGCTACCGGCGCGAATACGTCTGATGGTCGGTGCCGCGCTGGCCGGGATCGGCCGCCCTGTCCTGTCCGCGTGCGAAAGCGTGGGCCGCCTGGCGCTATTCGCGGCCGAGGCGGTGTCCAACATCATCCGCCCGCCCTTCTACGCCCGGCAATTCTGGCGGCACTTCGTGGAGGTGGCGTATTTCTCCCTGCCCGTCGTCGCGCTGACGGCGCTGTTCACCGGCATGGTGCTGGCGCTGCAAAGCTACACCGGCTTCGCGCGGTTCAACGCGCAATCGGCCGTGGCGAGTGTCGTGGTGCTGTCGGTCGTGCGGGAACTCGGCCCTGTGCTGGCCGGGCTGATGGTGGCCGGTCGCATCGGTGCCGCGATGGCCGCCGAACTCGGCACCATGCGCGTGACGGACCAGATCGATGCGCTGACCACACTCTCCACCGACCCGATGAAATACCTGGTCGCACCGCGCATCCTGGCGACCACCTTGGCGCTGCCATTGCTGGTGGTGGTGGCGGACATCTTGGGCGTGATGGGCGGCTACCTGATCGGCACGGTGAAGCTTGGCTTCGTGTCGGCGGCCTACCTGGATTCCACCTGGGATGTGCTGGAGGCGATGGATGTCATCTCCGGCCTCATCAAAGCGGCGGTGTTCGGCTTCGTCATCGGGCTGATGGGGTGCTGGTACGGCTTCCACAGCAAGGGCGGCGCGCAGGGTGTGGGGCTGGCCACGACCTCGGCGGTGGTGGTGGCGTCGATCCTGATCCTGGCATTGGATTATGTGGTGACGGAGGCGTTTTTCAGTCCATGAGCGCGCTGGGAGTAAGGCTTCAAGGCGTGCGCAAATCCTTCGGCACCAAGCGCGTGCTGGATGGCGTGGATATCGAGGTCGCGCCCAATTCCTCGCTGGTGATTCTGGGCGGTTCCGGCTCGGGAAAATCCGTCACCATCAAGTGCATCCTGGGCCTGGTGCAGCCGGATGAGGGCGTGATCGAAATCGGCGGCCAGGACGTGACACGCATGTCGCGCCGCGATCGCCTGGCGCTGATGGACCGCATGGGCATGCTGTTCCAGGCCGGCGCGCTGTTCGACAGCCTGCCGGTCTGGGAAAATGTCTGCTTCAAGCTGCTGGCGCAGAAGCGCATCACCCGCGCCGCGGCGCGCGACCGCGCGGCGGAGGTGCTGGCGCAGGTTGGGCTTGCCGCCAGTGTGGGTGACCTTTCGCCATCGGAACTTTCGGGCGGCATGCAGAAGCGCGTGGCGCTGGCGCGCGCGGTGGCGGCGCGGCCGGATTTGATCTTCTTCGACGAACCGACCACGGGCCTCGACCCGATCATGGGTGCGGTGATCGACGGGTTGATCGTGGATTGCGTGCAGCGGCTAGGGGCGACGGCGATTTCCATCACGCATGACATGGCGAGTGCGAGGCGCATCGGTGAACGTGCGGCGATGATTCACCACGGGCGCATTGTGTGGACCGGAGCGGCGGCGCAACTGGGCGATACGGGCAATGCCATGGTGGACCAGTTCGCGCGCGGCGAGCGCGAAGGCCCGATCCAGATGGAGCTTAGGAAGTAAGCGTCTTGCGCACGGCGCTCTGCCACGCCGCATGCCGCGCGACCGCCTCCTCCCGCGCCATCTGCGGCGAAAACCGCCGCTCCAACCGCCAATGCGCCGGCGCCTCTCCAATCCCCGGCAGCAGCCCCGACTGCACCCCCGCCAACCAGGCCGCGCCCAGCGCCGTCGTCTCCGTCACCACCGGCCGATCCACCTCGCAGCCGGTCAGATCCGCCAGCGCCTGCATGGTCCAATCGCTGCGCGCCATGCCGCCATCCACGCGCAAGGTCGTCACCGGCGCGCCCATATCCGCGCGCATCGCCTCCAGCAAATCCTGCGTCTGCAACGCCACCGCCTCCAGCGCCGCGCGCGCGATCTCCGCGCGCCCCGTGCCGCGCGTCATGCCGAAGATCGCGGCTTGCGCATTCGCGTCCCACCAGGGCGCACCCAGGCCAGTGAAGGCCGGCACCAGCATCACCCGCTGCGCAGGGTCGGCCTGGGCTGCCAGCGCCGAGGCCTCGGCGCCATCGCGCACAATGCCCAGGCCATCGCGCAGCCATTGCACCGTGCTGCCGGCGTTGAAGATCGCGCCCTCCAGCGCATAGCTGCGCGCGCCGCCCAGCTGCCAGGCCACCGTCGTCAACATCCGGTGCTGCGAGGCGACCGCAGCCCCCGTCACCAGCATCGCAAAGCAGCCCGTGCCATAGGTGGACTTCACCATGCCCGGCCGGAAACACGCCTGGCCGAGGGTCGCGGCCTGCTGGTCGCCGGCGATGCCGCGGATGGGCACGGGGCGCCCCAGCACCGCCGTCTTGCCAAACTCCGCCGCGCAATCGCGCACCACCGGCAGCACCGCGCGCGGGATGTTGAACAGCCGCAGCAGCTCCTCATCCCAATCGCCGGTGTGGATGTTCCACAGCATGGTGCGCGAGGCATTGGTCGCATCCGTCGCATGCACGCGCCCATCGGTCAGGCGGAACAACAAAAAACTGTCGATGGTACCGAAGCACAGCCGCCCGGCCTCCGCATCCGCGCGCGCGCCGGGCACGTGTTCCAGCAACCAGGCCAGCTTGGTCGCGGAGAAATACGGGTCCGGCAGCAGCCCGGTGCGTTCGGTGATCAGCGCGGCGGGCAGGCGCGCGCAATGCTCCGCCGTGCGGCGATCCTGCCAGACGATGGCGCGATGCACCGCGCGCCCGGTGTCTCGTCGCCACAGCACCGTGGTCTCGCGCTGGTTGGTGATGCCGATGGCCGTCACGGCCGCATCGCCCGCGGCCTCGCGCAGCACCTGCACCGCGTGCGCGATGATGTCCTCCGGCTCGTGCTCCACCCAGCCGGGGCTTGGGAAATGCTGCGGCAATTCCATCTGCGCCGCGCGCAGCGGCGTCAGCGCGGCGTCGAACAGGATGGCGCGCGTGGATGTGGTGCCTTGGTCCAGTGCCAGCAGCATGCAAAGCTTCCTCCTCCAGTCGCTTTAGCATGCCGGAGAGATCATGGCCCTGAACAACCGCATCGCAGCACTCGCCCCCGAAATCGGCGAATGGCGGCGCGACATCCACGCGCATCCGGAAATGGGTTTCGAGGAAACGCGGACCAGCGCCATCGTCGCCGAAAAGCTGCGCAGCTTTGGGGTGGAGGTGCATACCGGCATCGCTACCACCGGCGTCGTCGGCGTGCTGCGCAATGGCAATTCGGGGCGCGTCATCGGCCTGCGCGCCGATATGGACTGCCTGCCGATGACCGAGGAAACCGGCGCGCCGCATGCCTCCACCACACCCGGAAAAATGCACGCCTGCGGGCATGACGGGCACACGGCCATGCTGCTGGGCACCGCGAAATACCTGGCGGAAGCCCGCAATTTCGATGGCACCGTGGTGTTCCTGTTCCAGCCCGCGGAAGAGGGCGGCGGCGGTGGGCGCGTGATGGTCGAGGAAGGCGTGATGGACCGCTTCGGCATCCAGCAGGTCTATGGCATCCACAACGACCCGCAGAGCGAATTGGGCAAGATTTCCATCGTGGCCGGGCCGATCTTGGCGGCCGCCGATACGGTGGCGTTCCGCATCAAGGGGCGCGGCGGGCATGCGGCCAGGCCGCATCTGGCGATCGACCCGGTGCTGGTGGGCAGCCAGCTGGTGGTGGCGGTGCAGGGCATCGTCTCGCGCCGGACGGACCCGCTGGATTCGCTGGTGATCAGCCTGTGCATGTTCCATGCCGGCAGCGCGTCGAACGTGATTCCAGAGACGGCCGAGATCAAGGGCACCATCCGCACGTTGAAGGCCGCAACGCGCGACCACACGGAACGCCACATCAAGCGCATCGCCGCAGCGGTGGCGGAGGCGAACGAGGCGGAGATCGAGGTGGATTACAAGCGCGGCTACCCCGTGACCGTGAACCACGAGGCCGAAACCCAGCGCGCCCAGGCCGCCGCAGCGCGCGTCTTCGGCGAAGCCGGCGTTGTGAAGTCCCGCCCACCCATCATGGGCGCCGAGGATTTTTCCTACATGCTGGAAGCCCGCCCCGGCTGCTTCGTGCAGCTCGGCCAGCGCGCGCCGGATGGCAAGGGCGGCGTGCCGGTGCACCACCCGCGCTACGACTTCAACGATGACGCTATCCCGCTGGGCGTGTCCTTCTTCACCGCGCTGGTGGAACAGGAAATGCCGCGTTGATTCGCACCGCGACCGAGGCTGATATTCCCGGCCTGCTGGCCATCTACAACCAGGTTATCCTGACCTCCACGGCGATCTACCACGACACGCCTTTGCCGCTGGAGGACCGGCTGGCCTGGTTCCGCGCGCGTAGTGCCGCGGGCTTCCCGGTGCTGGTCGCCGAGGACGCGAAGGGCATCGCCGGCTATTCCTGCTTCGGCGAATGGCGCGGCAGCTGGCCTGGCTATCGGCACACGGTCGAGCATTCGGTGCATATGCGCGATGACACGCGCGGGCAGGGGCTGGGCCGCGTGCTGGTGGAAGCGCTCTTCGCCCCAGCACGTACCCAGAACATCCACGTCATGCTGGGCGGCGTGGACGCCGAGAACGAAGCATCGCTGCGCTTCCACGCGCGGCTGGGCTTCGAAAAGGTGGCGCATTTCCGCCAGGTCGGCCGAAAATTCGACCGCTGGCTGGACCTGGTCTTCGTGCAGAAGATCCTGTGAGGCTCAGGCCTCGCCCGGCGCCTTCAGCTTCAGCGCCAGCGCATGCAGGCCAGAGGCGAATTCCGCCGCCAGCGCATCATTGACCAACCGCGTGCGCGCCACGCGGTTCTGCCCGGCGAATTCGGCCGCCACCATCATCACGGAATAATGCGTCTGCCCGCCAGGCGCCGCCCCTGCGTGGCCCGCATGCTGGTGGCTGTCATCCGTCACCACCAGGCTCACCGGTGCGAAGCGCGCGGTCAGCGCGGCTTCTATCCGCGCCGCGCGCGTCATTCGTCGTCCGTGCTTTCCGGCGTGGTCATCATGTCATTCGCCATGACGCCCGACTGCCCGCGAATCTTGTTTTCCAGCACCGCAGCCAATTCGACATTGTCGCGCATGAACTGCTTCGCGTTCTCGCGCCCCTGGCCGATGCGCTGGCCCTCCGCGCTGAACCAGGCGCCGGATTTCTCCACCACGCCCGCCTTCACGCCCAGGTCGATCAATTCACCGACCTTGGAAATGCCCTCGCCATACATGATGTCGAATTCCACCTGGCGGAACGGCGGCGCCATCTTGTTCTTCACCACTTTCACGCGGGTGGAGTTGCCCACCACCTCCTCGCGCTCCTTGATCGCGCCGGTGCGGCGGATTTCCAGGCGGATGGAGGCATAGAACTTCAGCGCATTGCCGCCCGTGGTGGTTTCCGGATTGCCGAACATCACGCCGATCTTAAGGCGAATCTGGTTCAAGAAAATCACCAGGCAGTTCGACCGCGAGATATTGCCGGTCAGCTTGCGCAGCGCCTGGCTCATCAGACGGGCATGCAGGCCGACATGGCTATCGCCCATCTCGCCCTCAAGCTCCGCCTTGGGCACCAGGGCCGCGACGCTGTCGATCACCAGCACATCCACAGCACCCGATCGCACCAGCGTGTCGCAAATCTCCAGCGCCTGCTCACCGGCATCGGGCTGGCTGATCAGCAGGTTGTCGACATCCACGCCCAGCTTGCGGGCATAGCCCGGGTCCAGCGCGTGTTCGGCATCAATGAAGGCGCAGGTGCCGCCCTTCTTCTGCGCTTCCGCCAGCACATGCAGCGCCAGCGTCGTCTTGCCCGAGGATTCCGGCCCGTAAATCTCAACAATCCGCCCCTTGGGCAGCCCGCCGATCCCGAGCGCAATATCCAGCCCCAACGACCCGGAGGAGACGACCTCAATATCCTCCATGGGGTTCTTGGACCCCATGCGCATAATGGAGCCCTTGCCGAAAGCGCGCTCGATCTGGCTCAGCGCCGCATCAAGCGCCTTGGACTTGTCCACCATCACCACTCTCCCCACGGGTGCGTTACTGGAATGGACACTACCGCAGGTTACATCGGTGTGCAGCCCATTCAGCTGATGTTCACTTCATGTTCTAGTTTTCGCGGCCTGTCCAGCCCCCACCGCCGCGCAAAGTGCGTCCGGCGTGAAGGGTTTGGCGAGATATGCCCAACCCGTGGCCGCCCAATCCACCTTCAGCGCGGCGGCGGCATAGCCCGACAGCAGGAGCACGCGCGCCCCCGGCCGGCGCACGACCGCCGCCGCGGCCAGCGCCGCGCCATCCATGCCGGGCATCGCCATGTCACTGACCAGGATATCGGGTGCGGCGTCGTCCAGAATCTCCAGTGCTTCCTCGCCAGATTCGGCGACCACCACCTGGTGCCCCGCACCTTCCAGCGCCAGGCGGCCGGCACGCAACAGCAGCGGCTCATCATCCACCAACAACACCCGCAACGGCCCGACGGCGGGTGCGACGCCGGCCGCCGCGACTTCACCCTCCGCACGCGGCAGCAGCACAGTGAAGCGCGCGCCACCTGACACGTTCTCCGCCAGCACATGCCCGCCAGATTGCGCGACAATCCCTTGCACTGTCGCCAGCCCCAGCCCCGTCCCGCCCTTGTCGATGCGGGTGGTGAAAAACGGCTCGAAGATGCGCGGCAGCACATTGGCCGGAATGCCGGGGCCACCATCCTGCACGCTGATCGCGACATAGCGGCCAGGCGGCACGGCACTTTCGGCGCGCAGCACCAGCCGCGTCGCGGTCGCGATGCGGATAGGCCCCGCACCGGCCATCGCATCGCGCGCGTTCACGGCCAGATTCAGCAGCACCTGGTCCAACTGCGTCGGGTCCGCCTTCACCTGGCGGCCCGGTTCTTCCAGCGCGACATCCAGCGAGATGCGCGGCCCCAACAGCCGGCGCAGCATCTCTGCCATCGCCGCCACGCGCGCGTTCACATCCAAGACTTCCGGCGCCAGCACCTGCTGGCGCGAGAAGGCCAGCAACCCGCGCACCAACGCAGCACCACGATCCGTCGCGTGGTCCATCACCTGTAATTCCGCGCGCAACGCGGCGTGGTCCGGCGCACGGCGCGCCAATTCCGTCGCCGCGCTCATGATGCCGAGCAGGTTGTTGAAGTCATGCGCGACCCCGCCTGCCATGCGACCAACCAGCGCCAGCCGATCTTCCTGTGCGGCGCGCGCGGCGGACAGGCGCAGCAGCGCCACATCATCCCCCAGCGGAACCAGCGCGACATCCAGACTGGCCGCCCCATCCGACCCGTCTGCCAATGCGCGGGTACCGGATGCCAACGGCGCATCACTGGTGAACCACGCGGCCGCAGCGTCACCCGGTGCCGCGCGCAATGCTGGCCCAATCAACGCGCGACACGCGGCATTGATCGCGACCACGCGCCCAGCGCCGTCCACCAAGGCCGCTGCATCCGGCAGCGCATGCAGCAGAGCCAGCATGCCCTCGCGCCGCGCGGTGCCAGGGGCGCGCAGCATCAGTTCGGCAAGCCGCCGCGTTGGCGCATCACGAAGGCGATGATCTGGGCCACGGCTTCCCAATGCTCCGGCGGGATGTCCCTGTCCACGTCCAATCGATACAGCGCGCGTGCCAAGGGCGGGTCTGCGTGCAACGGCACGCCGGCGGCGGTCGCGGCCTCGCGGATGCGCGCAGCTACAGTGTCCACGCCCTTCGCCACCACGCGCGGCGCTGCACCCGCGCCGCCATCATATCGTAGCGCCACCGCATAATGCGTTGGGTTGGTGATCACGACGGTGGCCCCCGGCACCGCGGCCAGCATGCGTTGCCGACCCTGGGTTTCGCGGATCATCCGCTGGCGCGCGCGCACCATCGGATCGCCTTCGCTTTCCTTCATTTCGTCGCGCAGTTCCTGGCGCGACATGCGCAGCTGCTCGATCCAGCGGAAGCGCACCAGCACCACATCCAGGATCACCAGGATGAAGAAAGCGCCCAGCGCCACGAACACCAATTGCCGCGCGCCCTGGCCGGCGGCGACCAGCATATGGCCGCTGGGTTGCTGCATGGTCTGCGCCAACTGCGCGACATCCCCCGCCACCCACCACAAGGCCGCGCCGACCACGCCGATCTTCACCAGGCTGCGGATGAATTCAATCCAGCCCTCCGCGCCCAGCAGCCGCTTGGCGCCCGCCATTGGTGACAGGCGCGACAGCTGCGGCATCAGCAGCTTGGGCGTCACGGCGCCACGCGTCTGCGCGAACGTCGCAGCGATCGCGCCGATCGCGGTCGCAGCCAGGATGGGCAGCAGCATCACGATCGCATCCAGCAGCACGATGCGCACCGCCTCCGCGCTGTTCCATTCATGCCCGCGTGATAGCGCCCCGCGCAGCAACACCATCATGTCCGACAGCGCCGCCGGCAGCAGCATGAGACACGCAATCACCGCCAGCAGCAGCGTGCCGAAGGCCACGGCCTCGCGCGAGAGCGCGGTCTGGCCATCCTGCCGCGCGCGTTCCATCCGGCGCTGCGTCGGCAGTTCCGTTTTGGAGGCGCCATCCTGTTCGTCATCGCCTTCCGCCATTGTTCAGCGCGCACCTGGCAGACCAAGAAACAGCGCCTGCGTCGCATCGTGCCAAACCTGTATCATCAAGGGCAGCAACAGCATCAGCAGCCCGGTGCCGGCCAGGATCTGCGCCGGCGCTGCGACGACAAAAATCTGCACCTGCGGCGCCAGGCGCGAAATCAGCCCCAACCCCACATTGAACAGGATCGCGCCCAACACGAAGGGTGCCGCCAGACGCAATGCGATCTCCAGGCTGTCGCCGGCCGCGCGCGCGATGGATTCGGCGGCCGGCGCCATCGGCGCGCCAACGGGCAGCACGGTGTAGCTGTGCACCATCGCCGCTAGCGGAATTGCATAGAGCCCGGTGGCCAGGATCAGCACCGTCGTCGCCGCACCCAGCGCACGGCCCAGCACGGTGGCCTGCGCGCCCAGATCCACATCGCCCTGCAAGGGGCTGGTCAGGCCGATCATGGTGGCGATGATCTGCCCTGCCTGCGCCAAGGCCATGCTGATGAAACGCGCGAGCGTGCCGATCCAGATACCCACCAGGATTTCCGTGGCGATCAGGCTGATCGCCTCGCCCAGCGCTTCAGGCGGCGGCGGCAACCCACCCGACAACACCGGCAACAGCAATGGCACCAGCAACACGCCGAGCGTCAGCCGCAGCGTCGCGGGCACTTCCTGCTCGCCAAGGCCCGGCAGCAACAGCACCGCCGCACCCATGCGGCAGAACAGCAGGACCGCCTGGAAGGCCAGTGCCGGCAGGCTGGCCAGCAGCGCCATGTCGGCCGGCGCGATCATCGGTATCCGCCAAGCGCCACAACCTGATCGAACAACTGTGCCGCCCAGCCTTGCAGCACACGCGTCATGAAGGGCCCGAGCCACAACAGCACGCCGCCCATCACCATGACCTTGGGCAGGAAGGCGACGGTCGCTTCCTGCACCTGCGTCAGCGCCTGCAACAGCGAGATCACCAGGCCGACGACCAGCATCGCCAGCAGCGGCGGGCCGCCCAGTTGCAGCGTGACCCACAGCGCGTGTCGCAGCGCCTGGGTTGCGGGTTCTTCCATGCGCGCCGCCTCCTGCGGCTCGCGGCTGCGCGACTAGATCGGCATCCGCATCACATCCTGATAGGCACCGACGATACGGTCGCGAAGCGTGGTGGCGGTTTGCAGCGCGAGCTCCGCGCGCGACACCGCCAGCACCACATCCGAAACCGACCCCTGGCCTTGCAGTGCGGCCGTCGAGGCGGCGTCAGCACCGCGCTGCACCTGCACAACGTTTTCCACCGCGCGTTGCAGCGCGGCGCCAAAGCCGCCGGACGCCATGCCCTCGGCGGCGCCCTGCGCGGCGCGATAGGCCGCGGCGCCGGCCGCGGCGCCAAGGATGGGCGCGACCATCAGCGCAGCGCCTCGATCGCGCGCGACAGCATGCCGCGCGTGGTTTCCAGCACCGCCAGATTGGCGCTGTAGCTGCGTTGGGCTTCGCGCATGTCCATGGTCTCGATCAGGCTGTCGATATTGGGGGTCCGCACATAGCCTTCCGCGTTGGCGGCCGGATGCGCGGGGTCGAAGCGTTGCGGGAAGTCACCCGCCGCTTCACCCACGCGCGAGACGCGCAGCGTGGGCGCGCCGCTGGCGCGATCCAGGCGGTTCTCGAAGCTGATCGTCTTGCGCCGGAACGGGTCCGCACCCGGCGATTGCCCGGTGCTGTCGCGGTTGGCGATGTTCTCCGCCACCACGCGCAGCCGCGCTGATTGCGCGGCCATGCCAGCGGCCGAAATGGCGAGAGCGCGGTCAAGGTCCATGTCTCAAACCCCTCATGCGTTGCGACCTAGCGCGGTGCGGAACAGCGCCAGGTATTTGCGGTGAATGCCCATGGCGAGCGCATGCTGCTGGTCGGTTTCCGCCAGGCGCAGCGCCTGTTCGTCCAACGCGACGGCATTGCCATTTGGTGTGCGTTCCAGCGCGGCGCGATCAGGCCGCGCATGCGCGGCACCCTGCTGCGGACCGATATGCCGCGCATCCGTCACCGCGATGCGACCGGCAGCGTTGCGCGAGATCATCTGCGCGAAGGGCGCGACATCAGATGGCCGAAAGCCTGGTGTGTCCGCGTTGGCGATATTGCCGGCCAGGACGCGCGTGCGCGTATCCAGCCAGGCAAGCCGCCTTTCGGCCAAAGCGATCGGTCCGGAGGAACCCATATCCATGCGACGAAGAATGTCGCGCCTGGGTAAACGAAGAATGAACCGCGCGGCGCTTTGCGCGTTAACCTTTCCTTCACCGCGCCCCGGCAGAATGTGCCCATGCCACCCACGCGCCGCCCTTCCGACATGCCATCCCTCGCCGCCCTCGGCGGTATCGAAACCATGCGCGACACCGTCGCCATGGCGCGCGCCCTGGTCGAAGGCGGGCGCGACATCGACCTGGCGGGGCTGGAAGACGAAGCCGCCGCCATCTGCGCGCGCCTCGACGGCCTGCCCATCGGCACCGCCGATGCACTGCGCCCCGCCATGATCGCCCTGGTGCGGGAGGTGGAGGCCCTGGCCGCCACACTCGAACCATGAGCGGCATGTCGCTGCTGCAAGCGGTGGGTGCGCTGGCCGCGGTGATTGGCCTGGCCATCATGCTGGCGCGCGCCGCGCGGCGCAGTGGCCTCGCACCCAATGCCGCGGCCGTCACCCGTGCGCGCGGCCGCCTGGCGCTGGCCGCCGTGCTGCCGCTGGAAGGCCGGCGCGCCGCGATGATCCTGGCCGTGGACGGCCGCGAAGTGCTGCTGATCGCGGGGCCGCAGGGCGAAACCGTGGTCGGCTGGTTGCCGCCGTCATGATCCGCTGGCTCGCTCTTTTCCTGTGCGCGGCGTCGCCCGCCTTCGCGCAATCCGTCAGCCTGGATATCGGCGGTAGCGGCCCGGGCGCCACCGCGCGGCTGATGCAGCTGGCCGCGCTGGTGGGCCTGTTGTCATTGGCACCGTCCCTGCTGGTCATGGCCACTGCGTTCACGCGCATTGTCATCGTGCTGGCGTTGCTGCGAACCGCGATCGGCGCGCAGGGCGTGCCACCCAACCCGGTGCTGATCGGGCTGGCGCTGTTCCTGACCTTGTTCGTGATGCAGCCGGTTTTCGAAGCCGCCTGGATCACCGGCATCCAGCCGATGAACGAGGGCCGGATGGAACCGCTCGAAGGCATCGCGGCGGCGGCCGAACCATTCCGACGCTTCATGGCTGCACAGGTGCGCGAATCAGACCTCGCGCTGTTCTTCAACCTCGCCCAACTGCCCGCCCAGGCGGCCGAAGAAGCACCCTATCGCGTGCTGATGCCGGCCTTCCTGGTCAGCGAATTGAAGCGTGCCTTCGAAATCGGCTTCATCCTGTTTCTGCCATTCCTGGTGATCGACATGGTGGTGGCGTCACTGCTCATGTCACTCGGCATGATGATGTTGCCACCTTCGGTCGTGTCGTTGCCCTTCAAGCTGATCTTCTTCGTGCTGGTCGATGGCTGGGCCTTGCTGGCGGGCAGTCTTGTGCAGGGCTTCGCGATGTAGAGCGCGCTCGCCGCTCTCACTCCACCCGCACATCCGCGGCGCGCACCACCGCCGCCCAGCGCGTGACCTCCTGTGCCATAAAGGCATCGAAGGCCTCGGGCGTGGTGCCGCCGGCGGGTGTCAGCGCAGGGCCTTCCGCGCCGAATTCCGCAAGCCTGGCCAGGAAGGCCGGGTCGCGCACGATGGCGTCGATCTCCCCGCCAATGCGCGCGATCACCGGGCGCGGCACGCGGCTGCTGGTGGTCACGCCGAACCAGGCCGTCGCCTCGAAGCCCGCGAGCGTTTCCGCCACCACCGGGATGTCTGGCAGCACGCGGCTGCGTGTCGCGCCGGTCATTGCGATGGCGCGCAAACGGCCGTCGCGCACATGCGCCAGCGCGCTCGGGATATTGTCCATCCCGCTGTCCACGCGCTCAGCCACCAGTTCGGTCAGCATCGGGCCAGATCCACGAAACGGCACATGCGTCAGCCGCACGCCCGCGATCTGCGCGATCGCTTCCATGCACACATGCGGGGAGGTGCCGACGCCGGCGGTGCCATAGGTCACTTCACCCGGCCGCGCCCGCGCCAAGGCCAGGAATTCCGTCATGGTCCGCACCGCCAGCCGGTTCGCCACCATGATCACATTGGGCATGCGCGTGACCAGCCCGACGCCGGCCATTTCCTCCGGCCGCCATGGCATGCGCGCGCCGTAGACGCCGTGGTTGATCGCGCCAGTCCCGATCGAGCTGAACAGCAACGTGTACCCGTCCGGCTCGGCGCGAATCACCGCCTCACCCGCGATGTTGCCGCCAGCGCCGGCGCGGTTGTCCACCACCACCGGCTGCCCCAGCCGCGCGGCCAGGCGCTCGGCTACCATGCGGCCCACCAGGTCGGTCGTGCCGCCGGGCGGGAAGGGGATCACCAGCCGCAGCGGGCGTGCCGGCGCCCATTGCGCGTGGGCGGGAAAGGCCAGCAGCGCGGGTGCCGCCAGCAGTGAACGACGCAGCATTGATCAGCCCTCCACGGTCGCGCCGGAGCGGCGCACGACTTCGGTCCATTTCGCGATCTCGGCGGTGATGAAGCGCGCGAAGGCTTCCGGGTTGGTGCCGCCATCGGGCTG